>NZ_FOOK01000008.1 GCF_900113175.1 Planifilum fulgidum
TTCCGTACAAATAACCGATCAAAAGCATTTTGAACAGCATGACCGGATCGATGCAAGGACGCCCATTATCTTGACAATACAAGGGGCGGCATTTTTCCGCGATAAACGAAAAGTCGATGGTTTCATTGATTTTTCTAAGCAAGTGATCTTGGGGAACAAGGTCTTCTATGTTGACTGTTTCGGGTTGAAATTCCCTGGATGGGTTCGTCCTAAACATATAAAAACCTTCCTTCGGAATTGTTTTATTCCAAATTCAACAAAAAAGGCTGTTGACCCTTCTTTGTCAACAGCCTCACCCTGCCGAAGGCAGGGTTTCATTTTTTTGGAGGAAAACCCAGGCGCATCCGGCGTGAACGGCTTTGTCCCCTTGACAGAGGGATGATGGAATGAGGGGAGGAGAATCCCCGTTTGGCCGGGATGCTCCGGCAAGCGGAGAAAAACCCGCGGCGATTCGGCGGAAATCGGGGAATGGGTCGCGGCGCCCCTGACGGTCGGGTCTGAAAAGGGATTGACATCGGACCCGGTTACCTATATGGTTATATACAGAACTATATAACCATAGTTGCCTGCCGGAGGCGGACAAGGAGGTGTTTCCTTGAGGCGCGGTTTCGATGAGACGAAGCCGATTTATCTGCAAGTCAAAGAACGGATTGAAGACCAGATCATCAGCGGCCAGCTGAAGGAAGGGGATCGGATTCCCTCCACGACGCAGCTTGTCCAATTCTACAAAATCAATCATCTGACGGTTTCCAAGGCCGTTCACTTGATGGTTGAAGAAGGAAATATATTCAAAAAAAGGGGTGTAGGGATGTTCGTGGCAGAAGGCGCCCAAGAGAAGTTGCTCCGCCGGCGCAGGGACCAGTTCGTCGATCGCTATCTCCTGCCGATGATTCGGGAAGCGGAACGCTTGGGGATGACGGAGGAGGATGTGATCCGTTTGATCCGGTCGCAAAAGGAGAGGGATCAAGAGTGAATTTTGACATCGAGATGCATCGGGTGACGGTGAAATACGGGGAGGTCGAGGCGCTGAGGAACGTTTCGCTGAAGCTTCTCCACGGGAAATTGTACGGATTGCTCGGCAGAAACGGCGCGGGGAAAACAACCCTCCTGTCCCTGTTGGGTTCCTTTCTGGAACCGACCGTCGGCACGGTCCGGATCGGGGGGATGGAGGTTTTCGACAACGAGAAAGTCATGCCGTGGGTGACGTTTGTCTATGATTCGGGCAACAGGGATGAACATGAAACGGTGAAGGGGATGCTGGAAGCGGCGGAACGGTACCGTCCCACCTTCGACCGCGAGTACGCGAACTATCTGGTGAAGCGTTTTCAGCTTCCGCTCGACCAACCGATGAAACTGCTTTCCAAGGGGCAGCAGGCAGCGGCCCGGGTCACGGTCGGTCTGGCAAATCGCAGCCCCATCACCATTTTGGATGAGGCTTATCTGGGCATGGACGCGCCCACCCGGGAAACCTTCTACCAGGAACTGCTGGAAGATCATTCCCGGAATCCGCGCACGGTGATTCTGTCGACCCATCATGTCTCCGAGGTGGAACATCTGTTTGAAGAGGTGGTCATCCTTCATCAAGGCAGCATCCTCCTGCAGGAATCAATGGATCAGGTGTTGGAATGCGGGGCGATGGTCACGGGAGATGCGCAGGCCGTGGATGAATTTACCGCCGGGATGCAGGTGCTCCATACGGAGCGGCTGGGCGGGACGAAGCGGGCGATGGTGTACGGGAAGCTTTCGGAGAATCAGCTTCTGGAAGCGGGACGGCGGGGGATTGAAATCGGATCCGTTTCGCTTCAGCATCTGTTTATTCATCTGACGGAGGAGGGAAACGCGGATGGAGTCCGCAAAGACTTATCGTAAAGTGGCCTTCGACATGTCGTACGTGCAGCTCGGTTGGTCCCTTTGGTTTTTCGGGATCGTATTGATCATATACATCGCTTTTTCGTTCCTTTTCGGCATGGATGCTCAAGGGAACAATGATCTGGGACAATGGGTCTTCAGATTCATGGGAGGGGTGGAGGCCAGAGAAACGGATTTGGGACGCGGTTTTATCGGCTTCATCCTGATGCCGGCAAAAATCTACATGATCATATGCGGATATAATTCCGTTTCGCACTTCCTGAACTATTTTGTCAGGCATGGCGTGACGAGAAAAGCGTATTTTTACGGCGCGGCCATCTCGTCCGCGGTGCTGTCGCTGGGGATTGCGCTGATGGCGGGCGCCGTCGTCTGGATTGAACAGGTGCTGTTTTCGCGGGTTCGCCTTGACGCTTCCTGGACCGCCGTCGTCCTGTCGCTTGCGTTGAACATCCTCGCTTATTATGTTATCGGATGGTTGATCGGTGCCGGTTTTTACCGGTTCGGCATCGGGGGCGTCCTGTTCATTCCGCTGGCTTTGGCATTGCTGCTGGTCACCGAATCGCTGTGGGCGGCGGAAACGCTGAGGGGGATGAACGTCGTTCCGAACGTTTCCGTCCCGGCTCTGGCCACCCTCATTCTGCTCGGCGTGGCTTTGTGGATCGTGCGGATGACCACCAAGCGGGTCCGGGTTCGATTGTAAGGGGCTCAAAGGACCAAAAGGACGTTGCTCCGGAATTTGTCCGCGGAATCCATCCGCTTCCCGAGCATGCAGAATGAATGAAGAAGGGGGAAAGAGCGGCGGCCCTTCCCCTTGAAAACGCGCCGGGGCATGATTGGGTGCGCCGATCGGGGACGGTGGCTGCTTCCGATAAGTCTGTCTCCCGATCGGCTCCAACACGCCGCCGGCGTGTTTTCTTTTTTTGAAAAGGCGGACTTCCCGACGCTCCCGTTCATTTTTTGCGTGCCGGGCGGCGGCATCGGTCCCGTGGGCTGAAGGTGAATTTGATCGAGGGACCGGCGGTTTGAGGGATTTATTGCTCAAGAGCAGGGGGGAGACGTTGGCCTTTTTACCGATCCGAACCTTTAAAATATTAATTTCAGACTTGATTAATATGATAAATCGGATTAAACTGATATCACGAAGAGACTATTTTGCATGAGCGAAGGAGGGCAGGCGGTTGGAAAGGGATGAACCTCGGCGATTGGAGGAGGCGGCGGATTGTCGGTCGGCGGCTCAAACCCTTGACGTCCGGCTGTAGAGGTTTTGCTTCTTCTTCGGCGCAGGGGAGAAATTCCCGCGCCCGTTTTCGAATAAGGGTGAATATTGAGTCTTCCGGTTTTGCGACAAAGGAGGGGCGGTCATGGAGAAGCGGTTGTTCCAGAAGGTGTGGTCCAAGGGGCAATGGGAGGGTCTACCGGTTCACCGTTCCCTCTTGACCCCGATGATGTTTCTGGAGCGTGCCCTGCACGTCTTTCCCGAAAAGACGGCCGTGGTGGACGGAAACCGCCGGTATACCTATGCGGAGTTCGGATCCCGCGTCTATCGTTTGGCGAGCGCCCTGATCAAGGCGGGAATCGACAAGGGGGACCGCGTGGCGGTGCTGCTTCCCAACACGGCGGAATTCCTGGAGATCTATTTCGCCGTTCCCCAGGCGGGGGGCGTGCTGGTTCCCATCAACCGGCTGCTCTCTTCCGGGGAAGTGAAGTACATTCTCCGGCATTCGGGAGCCAAAGCCCTGATTGTGCACGGGACGCTCGGTCACCTCCTGGAGCCGATTCGGGGTGAGCTGGATCTCCCTTTGGTGATCTGGACCGGACCGGAGAAGAAAGCGGGGGATCCGGCGGATTTCAGCTATGAAGACTTCCTGCGGGAGGGCCGGGACGAGCCTTTTGTCTACCGGGTGGATGACGAGGACCAGATCATCAGCATCAACTACACCAGCGGCACGACGGGGCAGCCCAAAGGGGTGATGTACACCCACCGGGGAGCTTACCTCAACGCGATGGGAGAGATCGTGGAGACGGGTCTGAACCTTTCCAGCGTCTATCTGTGGACGTTGCCCATGTATCATTGCAACGGATGGTGTTTTCCCTGGGCCGTCACCGGGGTGGGCGCGCTCCACGTCTGCCTGCCGAAGGTGAGGTCCGAAGAGATCTTCCGGCTGATCGGGGAGGAAAAGGTGACCCATCTCTGTGCCGCTCCCACCGTGATCATCAAGATGATCAGCGAAGCTCCCCGGGATTACCGCTTTCCCCGACCGCTCCGCATCGTGACGGCGGCGGCCCCGCCGCCTCCGGCGGTGATTGAACAGGCGGAAAGGATGGGGGCGGAGGTGATCCACGTGTACGGCCTCACCGAAACCTACGGGCCCCACACGGTTTGCGTGTGGAAGGAGGAATGGGACGGTGAGGCACCTGCGAAGCGGGCCCTGTTGAAGGGGCGGCAGGGGGTCGGATACATCCACGCGCCGGAACTTCGGGTGGTGGATGAGAACATGGAAGATGTCCCCGCGGACGGAAAGACGCTGGGGGAAGTGGTGATGCGGGGCAACAACGTGATGAAGGGGTACTACCGCGACGAGAAAGCGACGGCGGAGGCCTTCCGGGGAGGGTGGTTTCATTCCGGCGATCTGGCGGTGGTGCATCCCGACGGGTATATCGAGCTGAAGGACCGGAAGAAGGATATCATCATCAGCGGCGGGGTCAACATTTCCACGATCGAGGTGGAGCGCGTCCTTTACCGGCACCCGGATATCCTGGAGGCGGCGGTGGTGGGCGTCCCCGACCCGTATTGGGGGGAGGTGCCCAAGGCTTTTGTCACCCTCCGGCCGGGGGCCCGTCTCCGGGAAGAAGAGGTGATCGCCTTCGCCCGGGAGCACCTGGCCCATTTCAAATGTCCAAAGGAGGTATCCTTCGGCCCGCTGCCGAAGACATCAACGGGCAAAGTGCAGAAGTTTAAATTGCGGGAGCGGGCGTTGGCCGAAAAAGAGGCCCGGCTCGCCGATCGGGAGGGATGATGTTCGTGACGTTGGTGCGGGCGGAAAATTACCGGCACATTTTGCCCCGGCTGGACGGAAGGGTGGCCGTCGTTTCGATGAACCGCCCCGAGCGGCGGAACGCCCTTTCCGAGGAGCACATGCGGGAGTTGACGGATTTTTTGAAAGCCGTCGGCGGCAGCAGGGAAGTGTCCGTCGTCATCCTGAAGGGAGAGGGCCCCGCCTTCTGCGCAGGGCACGATTTGAGCGAGATGGTCGATCGGGACATTTCCTTTTACCGCCATCTCTTCGACGTCTGCACGGAATTGATGGAGACGATTCAGGCCATTCCGCAGCCGGTCATCGCCCAGGTACACGGGATGGCCACGGCGGCCGGCTGTCAACTGGTGGCCACCTGCGATCTGGCGGTCGCTTCGGAAGAGGCCCGATTTGCCACGCCCGGAGTGAAGATCGGCCTGTTCTGTTCGACGCCGATGGTCGCCTTGAGCCGGGCGGTGGGGAGGAAAAAGGCGATGGAGATGCTGCTGACCGGCGAACCCCTCACCGCCCGGGAAGCGTTGGCGGCCGGCCTGGTGAACCGGGTGGTTCCCGCCGAGCGGTTGGAGGAGGAGACCCGCGCCCTGGCCGAAAAAATCGCGGAGGCCAGCGCCTTTACGGTGGGGATCGGAAAGCAGGCCTTTTACCGGCAGCTGGAGATGCCGCAACCCCAGGCCTACGCCTACGCCAAGGAAGTGATGTCCCTCAACGCGACGGCCGCCGACGCCCAGGAGGGGATGTGCGCCTTCCTGGAGAAGCGGTCGCCCCGGTGGCGCCATCGGTGATGCGAGATGCCCGGTGAACCGGATCACCGGGCTTTTTTCGTCGGGACGGATGGATCTGAAAAAGGCGGGTTTTCAGGCAACTTTGTTTAACTAATATCCAAAATACGCGGCTCCGTTTTCTTTCTCAAGCGGATCAAATAAAGACATATCAAGCGATTGGAGGAGAAATTCCGGGTCTGATCAAGGGGAAGAAGGTTTAATCAATTGACAAACAAAAAAAGCAGTGCTATAGTTAACGTGGAAACGGAAATATTGCGATAATACGCATCTTTCGGTATGTATGCGAATTCTTCTTTGAGGGGGAGGGCCATGAAGAAGCCGGGATTGTTGCTTGTGGTGGGACTCTTGGTTTTTTTGACCGCCTGTATGCCTTCGGCCGACAGCGGGAAGAAGACGCTGACCTTCTGGCACATCGGCGTCGGAGAGGAGAGGACCATTCTAGAAGAGGCAGTGAAGCGCTTTGAGAAGAAGCACCCGGATGTCAAGGTGGAAATCGTGGTGCACCAAAACGATGCGTACAAAACCAAATTGCCCGTCGCCATGGGAGGGGGGAATCCTCCGGACATTTTCCATTCCTGGGGAGGAGGATGGCTCGGTGAATTTGTGGAAGCGGGGCAAGTCTATGACCTGACGGACAAGGTGGACGCCGACCGCTTTGCCCCGACCGCCCTGGAGGCCGCCACCTATGATGGGAAAATCATGGGGCTCCCCTTGGCGATGGATATGGTTCCGGTCTGGTACAATAAAGAAGTTTTTGAAAAGTACGGCGTCAAGCCGCCCAAGACCTGGGACGAATTGATGCAAGCGATCGAAACCTTCAAAAAGAATGGCGTGATTCCCATCGCCCTCGCCAACAAGACGAAATGGACGGGCGCCTTCTATCTGATGTATTTTGCCGATCGAGTCGCGGGGGAGGAACTGTTCCAGAACGCGGTGAGCCGGGAAGGATCCTTTGCCGATCCGGGGTATGTAAAGGCCGGCGAATACATTCAGAAGCTGGTGAAGGCGGGAGCTTTCCCCGAAGGGTTCAACGGTTTGGATGAGGATACCGGACAGTCGCGGCAGTTGTTTTACTCGGGGAAAGCGGCCATGTACGTAAATGGAAGCTGGTTTTTGAACATTATCCGCGATGAAAATCCGGAAATGGAGAAAAAGGTGGGATTCTTCCCCTTTCCGACCGTGCCTGACGGCAAGGGGGATCCGAGCAACCTGGTCGGGGGAGTCAGTCCGGTCTATTCCGTCTCCGCTTCCTGCAAATATCCGGACTTGGCCGTCGAGCTGCTGAAGGAACTGACCAGTGAAGAGACGATCAAGACCTTTGCGGAGCACCGGGGTGCCATTCCGGCCCTCAAGGGGGTTGAAGTCGACGACCCGTTTGTGAAGCAGCTGAAGGAGATGGTGGAGAAGGCGAATCACCTGCAGGTTTACTACGATCAGACCTTGCCGCCCGAGCTGGCGGAAGAGCACAAAAATACCACCCAGTCTCTGTTCGGTCTCAAGATGACGCCGGAAGAAGCGGCAAAGGCCATGGAAAAAAAGGCAAAGGAGATTCTGAAAAAATGACGGGGGCATTGCGATGCCCCCGTACAAAATCGGTTGAGGGGCAGGATAAATGAAAAAATCGTCCGTTATTCTCGCTTTCATCGGTCCGGCACTGCTCGTATATTGCATATTCGTTCTTTATCCCATCTTTTCCACCTTTTACTACAGCTTGTTTGAGTGGAGCGGGATTGAAAGCGGTGCCACCTTCGCCGGATTGTCCAATTATCTCAACATCTTGTCGGACAACGTGTTCTGGATGTCGCTGGAAAACAATCTGCTGCTGGTCGTCGCATCCCTGTTGACCCAGCTGCCCTTGGGCCTCCTTCTGGCTCTGCTCTTGTTCGCCCCGATCCGGGGTGTGCGCCTCTTCCGTACGGTCTATTTTCTTCCCTTGCTGATGTCCAGCGTTGCCGTCGGGATTTTGTGGATTTATATTTATGAACCCAACCAGGGGATTCTGAACCGCACTCTGGATCTCATCGGGCTTTCCTTTTTGAAGAGCAGCTGGCTCGGTAGCGAAGAAACCGCTTTTTGGGCGGTGGTTGCCACGATCTGCTGGCAGTTCACTCCTTTTTACATGATTCTTTTTCGGGCGGCTCTTGTCGGCATTCCGGAGGAGATCTATGAATCGGCGAGCATTGACGGGGCCGGCGCCTGGCAAAAATTTCGCCATATTACTCTTCCGCTTTTGCTTCCCACGATCATCACGTCCTCCATTTTGTCCATCATCGGTTCTCTCAAATATTTTGACTTGATCTTCGTGATGACGGGCGGGGGGCCCAACAATGCCACCGAACTGATGGCGACCTACATGTACAAGCAAGCCTTTTCCTATTTCAACATGGGTTATGCGAGCACCATCGCCTTTGTCATGTTTCTGATCGCCTTCGTCGTGACCGTGATCGTATATTCCCTCGGTTATTTCAAGAGGAAAGGAAATGAAGCCGTATGATCAGGGAGTTGAAGAAAGTTCCGCTGTACGTCCTGGCGATCCTGTTTCTGATCTTTACGGGATTTCCGTACTTGTACATGGTCATGATCTCCTTCAAGAGCCAATCGGATTTTTTTCAAAATCCGTTCTCCTTTTGGACATCCTTTACGTTTGAAAACTATGTGCGGGTCTTGCAGATGGAAATCCCGCGATATTTTCTCAACAGCGTCATCGTTTCGGTCATATCCGTCTTCGGGGTGGTCATCCTGGCGGCCATGGCCAGTTATCCCTTTTCCCGGATGAAGTTTCGGCTGAACCGCCCCCTCTTTTTTCTGTTTTTGGCGGGGATGATGATTCCCGTCCACACGACCTTGATTCCGCTTTATGTTCTCGTCAGGCAATGGGGCTTGTACGATACCCTGTGGGCTTTGATCGGGCCCTATATCGCCTTCAGCCTGCCGGTGTCGATCTTCATCTTGACGCAATTCATGCAGGAAATTCCGAGGGAACTGGAAGATGCCGCGCGGATTGACGGTTGTTCCCACTTCAGGATGTTTTGGAAGATCCATTTTCCGCTGTCGACACCGGCGATCGCGACGGTCGCCATCTATAACTTCATTCAGATCTGGAACGAGTTCGTGTTTGTCCTGGTGCTGACCTCCAGTCCGGAAAACAAGACGCTGCCCCTGGGGCTCCGGGATTTCTTCGGGGAGTTTTCCGTCAACGTGCCGGGGATCATGGCGGCGCTGGTTTTGGGAACGTTGCCCCTGCTGGTCGCCTACTTCATTTCCCAGGAGAAAGTGGTGAAGGGTTTGGCCGCCGGGGCGGTGAAGGGGTGATTTGAAGAGGAACTGTCTGCGAACGAAAGGGAGGTGGATTGCAGTCCGCCGTTCGGGATGTTTTTCACCGGTTGAAGGCGGGCCTGGCGCCTCCGGGACCCGATGGGGGAAAAGGCGGAAGGAAAGAGGAAAACGGCGCGACGCTTCGGCGCTGTCTCGGGGAGACAAGAGGGAAATCCCCTTCCGGCAGGGGCCGGGGACGGGTCAGCCCGGACCGGCCGGATTCGCCGACCGGAGAGGAGGCGTTACAGGGCGGCGGAAGCGGGGCGCCTTTCTCTTTCATCCGTCGGCGGTCCCAAGATTCGGCCGGCTGCTTTCGGAGCTACCCGGAACTTGAAGGATCGAAGGCGCCGGACCGGTTTTTTCCGCAGGGATGGCGGCAATTGGTGCCCCCCGGGGCGGGGTTCGGGCACCTGCCCGGACCTTCGGCAAAGCGCCGGGGGTTTTTTCTTTTGGCGCATTTATTCGATGGTCACCTTTGATTCGGAAAAAAAGTTTGTGATCGCCAAAGAGGAGGCTCCCAGGGCGCTCGAATAGGTGCCCAGGCTGGAGAATTCGACCCGCAGTTTTTCCCGGTGATAGGGCATGAGCCGATTGCTCAGGACTTTTTTGACCGGATTTACGATCCACTGTTGGGCTTTGCTCAGCCGGTTGCCGATGACCACCAGTTCGGGATTGAAACTGAGGGCGATGTTCATGATTCCGATTCCCAGGTATTCACCGATCTGGTTGAACAGATTGATCACCTCGGTGTGCCCTCCATCGGCAAGGTGGACCAGGAATTCCAGATCGATATCCCGGTCGTCTTTTCCGCGGAACATCGGCAGGGATTTCGCCTGGGAAAGCAGGGCGTGTTCCGATGCGTAAAGCTCCCAACAGCCTTTGTTTCCGCACCGGCACCGTTTTCCGTTCACTTCAATCGTGGTGTGTCCGATCTCCCCGGAAAACCCGGAGATCCCCTTGTACAGCTCTCCGTTCAACACGATTCCCGTTCCGATGCCGATTCCGACGCTGACGTAGACGAGGTTGGAGGATTCCCGTCCGGCTCCGTACAGTTTTTCTCCCAGGGCCCCCGTGTTGGCTTCGTTGTCGATCCAAACGGGCACCTGGAACTCGCTGTTGATCACCCCTTTGAGGTCGACATTTTTCCATCCCAGGTTGGGAGCGAACAGGATGGTTCCGTCGTTTCCGACAATGCCGGGGATGCCGATGCCGATCCCGATGATGCCGTAGGTGCTGGAAGGGGCCTGGTCGAAGACCGTCCGAAGGTCTTTTTTCAGAAGGGAGAGGATCTCGTCGTAGGACAAATCCTGGTAAAGGGTCATTCGTTCGAGGACGATGTTTCCCTGCAGGTCGGTCAGCACCGTCAGCAGGTAGTTGACGCCCAAGTCGACGCCGATGGCGTACCCGGCCGCCTTGTTGAACATGAGCATGACGGGACGTCTCCCGCCGCTGGAACGTCCGGGACCGATTTCGTACACCAGGTTGTCTTTCATCAGGTCGTTCACGATGGTGGAGACCGTTCCCTTGGTCAATCCGGTCAATTCGGCGATCTGGGCCCGGGAGATGGGGCAATGGTCCCGGATCATTTCGAGAACGATCGATTGATTGATTTTCTTGATCAGACTTTGATCCCCAGTGACTGGCATGGACAAGCCTCACTTTCCTTGATCATTCAACCATTATACTTTACAGTATCCAATAAATTGACGAAAAAAGCAAATCAGGCGAAAGAAAAAGGGTTAATTAGTTAAGTCGATGGACAAAGTTAGTCGGGTTGTGATAAGATGAAAAGAGACTGATGTTTCAGTAAAATGCGAATTGGGGGTGGGTCGGGATGAGCGGGCGGCTGCCCCGCGCACGGGCGTTGTTTGCCGTTTTCGCGGTCCTTCTTCTTCTTGCGGCGTGCGGTCAGGATGTGGGCTCCGACGCCGGGGACGACAAAATCACCATCGGCCTGTCGATAGACGATCTGCGGCTGGAAAGGTGGCAGAAGGACCGGGACTTTTTCATCGAGAAGGCCGAAGAGCTGGGAGCGGAAGTGATCGTGCAGTCCGCCAACGGGGATGATTCCAAACAGCTGGCCCAAATCGAAAGCATGTTGTCGAAGGATCTGGACGTGCTCGTGATCATTCCGCACAGTTCCGACGCGATGGCTTCCGCGGTCAATCTGGCCAAACAGGAGCAGGTGCCGGTGATCGCCTATGATCGTATGATCAACAATTCCGACGTGGACCTGTACATCTCCTACGACAATGTTCGGGTGGGCGAGCTGCAGGCGCAATATCTGGTGGAGAAGGTCCCGAAGGGAAATTACTTCCTGCTCGGGGGATCGCCCACCGACAACAACGCCAAGCTGTTCCGGGAAGGGCAGATGAAGGTGCTCAAGCCCCTGGTGGACAAGGGAGACATACGGATCGTCGGCGACCAGTGGGCCAAGGACTGGCAGGCGGATGAAGCCCTCAAAATCATTGAAAACGCCCTGACGGCCAACAAAAACCGGATCGACGCCGTGGTCGCCTCCAACGACAGCACCGCGGGGGGAGCCGTGGAGGCGCTGGCGGCTCAAAATCTGGCGGGGAAAGTGGCCATCTCCGGTCAGGACGCCGACCTGGCGGCCTGTCAGAGGATCGTGGAAGGAACCCAGACGATGACGGTTTACAAACCGATCCGGGAGCTGGCCCATCAGGCGGCCGAGGCGGCGGTTCGGCTGGCCAAGAAGGAAAAAATCGACACCACCGATGCGGTCAACAACGGCAAAAAGGACGTTCCCGCCCTCCTGCTCGATCCCATCGCGGTGGACCGGAAGAACATGATGGAGACGGTGATCAAAGACGGGTTTCATTCCTTCGACGATGTTTACAAAAACGTGCCGGAGGATGAACGGCCGAAGCGAAAATGAAAAAAGTCGGCCTTCGATGGGGGGGATTCCGTGCACGCCCTGGAAATGGAAGGGATCACCAAGGAATTTCCCGGCACCCGCGCCCTGGACGGCGTTTCCTTCGCGGTGCGGAAGGGGACGATTCACGCGCTTCTCGGCGAAAACGGAGCCGGAAAATCCACCTTGATGAAGATTTTGAGCGGCGTGTATCCTGCAGGAAGCTATGAGGGGCGGATCCGGATCAACGGGGAGGAAAAGCGTTTCCGGAACCCCCGGGATGCGGAAGCGGCCGGAATCGCCGTCATTCATCAGGAACTTTCCCTGGTGGGGGAGATGACCGTTTCGGAAAACATTTTTTTGGGAGACGAACCCCGGAGATGGGGGGTGATCGACCGGGAAGAGATGCACGTTCAGGCGAAAAAGTGGCTGGATTTCCTCGGATTGGATCTGGACCCGGAGGCGAAGGTGGGCAGTCTGGGAATCGGGCAACAGCAATTGGTCGAGATCGCCAAAGCACTCTCCAAAAAGAGCGACATCCTCATCCTGGACGAGCCCACCTCCGCGTTGGCGGATGAGGAGGTACGGCGACTGACGGGGATTTTGAAGGACCTGAGCGGGAAGGGGGTCACCTGCGTTTATATTTCCCACAAGCTGAACGAAGTGATGGATTTGGCGGATGCGGTCACGGTTCTCCGCGACGGAAAAGTGGCGGGCACCTCTTTGATCGGCGAATGGACCGAAGACAAGATCATCTCCATGATGGTCGGCAGAAAGCTTGGCGCGCTGTATCCCGGGCGGAAGAGGGGGGCGGGGGAAACGGTCCTCGAAGTGAGGAACTATTCGGTGTATCACCCGGCGCGCAGAGGAAAAAAGGTGGTTCATGACGTGTCCTTTTCCCTGCGAAAAGGGGAGGTGCTCGGGTTTGCCGGGCTTGTCGGCGCGGGAAGGACCGAGCTGTTTGCCGGCATTTTCGGCGCGCATGAGGGTAGGACGGAAGGGACGGTCCTTCTCGAGGGGCGGGAGATCACTCTGCGCCATCCGGGGGAAGCGATCCGCCGCGGCATCGTCTATCTTCCCGAAGACCGCAAACGGTACGGACTGTTTCTCGGAATGGACATCAAGAAAAATCTCACCATGGCCTCCCTGGACCGGCTGGTGAAATGGGGAATCGTCGACGAGGAGCGGGAGCTCAGGGAGGCGGAGGAGCAGGCGGCCCGCATGCGGGTCAAGATGGCCGACATCGAGATGAGAATCAGGGGATTAAGCGGCGGAAACCAGCAGAAGGTCCTCCTTGGCAAATCCCTGATGACCCGTCCGAAGGTGCTGATCCTGGACGAGCCGACCCGGGGGGTGGATATCGGCGCCAAGGCGGACATCTATCAGATCATTGGCGAGCTGAGCCGGGAAGGCGTTGCAGTGGTGCTGATCTCCTCCGATTTGCCGGAGGTGATCGGGATGTCGGACCGCATTCTGGTGATGGCCGGAGGAAGGTTGGTGGGGGAATTTGAGCAGGGAGAAGCGACAGAGGAGAAAATCATGGCTTGTGTGACGGGAGGGGGCGCCTTTGCGTAAAGCGCTGACCTTCGACCTTCGCGCATACGGTTTGATCATCGCCCTGGCATTCATTGCCCTCTTGTTCACCGTTTTGACCGACGGCGATTTTCTGTCGTCACGCAATCTGTCCAACCTGTTTCGCCAGATGTCCGTGATCTCGATTCTCGCGATCGGAATGACGCTGGTGATCATCACCGGGCACATCGATCTTTCCGTCGGCTCCCTCGTCGGATTGGCCGGAGGGATGGCCGCCATCCTTCAAGTGTGGTACGGGTGGGACACGGTGAGTGTCCTCCTGTTGACGCTCCTCGCCGGGCTTCTTCTGGGGGCCTGGCAGGGATGGTGGGTGGCATACCGGGGGGTTCCCTCCTTTATCGTCACCCTGGGAGGCATGCTCATCTTTCGGGGAATTCTCATCGGGATCAGCAAAGGGGAGACCGTCGCTCCTTTGAAGGAGAGTTTTCAGCGCATCGGCCAGAGCTACCTTTCCTATGCCGCCGGATACATACTAGCCGGAATCGCCGTTTTCCTCCTTTTTTTCCTGACCGCCCTCAAGCGAAAGAAGCGGCGCAAATGGGGACTGAAGCTGGAACATCCGGTCGTCTCCTACGGAAAAATGGCGGGTTATTCCGTCCTGATCCTGGCCTTTGTCTACATGATGAACCGCTATTTGGGAATCCCCGTGCCCATCCTGTTCGTTTTGTTCCTCCTCCTGATCTTCGGTTTCGTCCTGAACCGAACCCGTTTCGGCCGGTATCTGTACGCCATCGGCGGAAACAGCGAGGCGGCCAGGTATTCCGGCATCAACGTCAAAAGGCACATTTTTGCCGTCTTTGTCATCATGGGGCTGCTTTCATCGCTGGCAGGCCTGATCTTGACGGCCCGCCTCAACGCGGCGACGGTGGGGGCAGGTCAGATGTTCGAGCTGGATGCCATCGCCGCCTGTGTGATCGGGGGAACCAGCCTCAAGGGAGGAACCGGCAGCGTGACCGGCTCCATCATCGGGGCGCTGGTCATGGTCAGCCTGGATAATGGCATGAGCATGCTCGATATTGATCCTTTTTGGCAGTACATCGTCAAGGGTTTCATTTTGATCCTGGCCGTCTGGTGGGATCTTTCGTCGGATGCGGGAAGAGAGAGGTCGTGAGCGGCTCGTGCCGGGACTGCATGCGGCACGTCCGGTCCCGGAAGAAAGTGAAGGGGGCTGTCGGGCTTGGAAAAGTCCGGTCCTCCGAAAAGGACCCGTGAAGCGGGAGGGAGCCGGGCCGGGGTTGGATTCCGGAATTCTCGATCCCTGATGGATGATGAGGCCGGCCGGGAGAAAATGGCCGCGAAAATCTTGTGTGGTTGGGCTGGATCGGCTGACGACGGGGCCGACGCGGGGAGCGTTTGCGCCCGCTCCGCCCGCGAAGTGCCGGCGGGCGCAGCCGATCCTTTCCTTCCGGAAGCTTCTGATGACGGGAGGGAAGCCATTGTCGGGAGCCATTACCGATAAGGAACGTCTGAGGCGGGTCGTGTTCGGGGCCGTTTATAAAACCCCCGTGACGGACATGCACACTCATCTGTATGCCCCCGCCTTCGAAGGTCTGGGGTTGTGGGGCGTGGATCACCTGCTTACGTACCATTATTTGATCGCGGAAACGATGAGGCAGACGCCCCTTTCCCATGAGGAGTTCCAGTCCCTTGACCGGAGGGCGATGGCGGAGCATGTCTGGAAGACGCTTTTTGTCGATCACTCCCCGTACAGCGAAGCGTGCCGGGGGGTGCTGACCACCCTGGGGCGGCTGGGGCTGGATGTGTCCTCCCGCGATCTTTCCGCGTACCGCAAATGGTACGATGGCCTCACGTACCGGCGGTTTGTGGATCTTGTGTTTTCCGCCGCCGGGGTCAAAACCGTCGTGATGACCAACGACCCCTTCGATCCCAGGGAACGGGAGCTGTGGCTGAAAAAGGGGGACGCGCTTACAAGGGACCCGCGCTTTCGCCCTTCCCTGCGCATCGATCCCCTGCTTTTCGATTGGGGGAACCAATACCGGGTGTTGCGGGAGCTGGGATACGACGTGGGGCCGGTGTTCTCCGCGGATGATCACCGGACCGTGGAGGAGACCCGCCGGTTTCTGATCGACTGGGGGCGAAGGATGGATGCCCTCTATCTGGGGGCTTCCTTTCCCCCGGATTTCGACTATCCGTCGGATTCCCCCGCATCCCAGCTGCTGGATCACTGCGTCCTGGAGGCCTGTGGCCGTCTGAACGTTCCCTTTGCGATGATGGTCGGGGTGAGAAGGAGAGTCAATCCGTCCCTCGGCCTCGCCGGCGACATGGTGGGCCGGGCGAGGGTGGAGGCGGTGGAGCGGATCTGCGCCCGGCATCCGGCGAGGCGCTTTTTCGTAACCATGCTGTCCCGGGAAAATCAGCACGAGCTGGCCGTGCTCGCCAGGAAGTTTCGCAATCTGATGGTGTTCGGGTGCTGGTGGTTTTTGAACAATCCCTCCCTGGTGGAGGAGATCACGGAAATGCGGTGTGAATTGCTGGGGACCGCCTTCATTCCCCAGCATTCGGATGCGAGGGTGTTGGATCAGCTGATCTACAAGTGGGATCACTCCCGCCGGGTGATCGCCCGGGTGCTCTGCAGGAAGTACGAGGACCTTTTCGACACCGGCTGGCGGATGGAGCCCCGCGAGATTGAACGGGACGTGAGCGATTTGCTGGATCGAAACTTTTGGAAGTTTGTGAAGGGAAGCATCTAGCCGAACCATCCGTTTTCAACGCCATCGCTCCCCCGCCGGCGCCTTCGTCTGCTTTTACGGCCCGGAAACGGCTGAACGCTTCCGGGATTTCGGGATGACCGATCTTTCCCGGGAAGCGGGGAAACCGGCGGAGAGATGGGCCGTTCCATCGCCGCAAGTGTGGGGAGAGACTGATCTTCCGGCGATTATCGGAGGAAAACTGCGCAAAGCCCATCCCGGCCATTGGGAAGACTGACGTTTTTCCGCTTCACGCCGAAAGGCCATTCCGAGGAGCGCTTCGGTCATTGCGTGCAGGCCCTGAAACAACATCTGAAAGCTGTGCTGGTGAAGGGACATCTCTTTGAGGGCGGGATGGAGAACATCCTCCACCGGCGGGTTCAAGGCAACCTCCGCCTTTGTCAGTTTAACCCCCGCAAAGGCCGGGGGCGAGGGGGAAAGGCGGGTGCGGCTGCGGACCGGGCCCGTGCGGCCCGGCCCACCCGCCCCTGTCCTTATAAAGAGGGCGGTCAAATTTAAGGGGCGTCGCCAACATCCTGTGGCTGGAAGAGGCGGCCCATGAGGCGAAGGGGGGATTTGATGGATTTTCGCCGGGTTGAAGGGGACAGGGAGACGATCGGGGATTATGACCCGTGCTGGCTCCGCTATGAACGGATTGAAGATGAAGCGCTGGCGGAGCAATACCGGAAGTGGTGCGGAAATTTGACGGTTCTCGGCAGCTCCCCGATTCTCGAATCCGCCAGGGATGAGCTGACGGCGGGGATTTCTTCGCTGCTCGGCGTCGCGCCGGCCCTCTCCCGCGATCTCCGGGACTTTCCGTCGCTGGTGTTGACAGCGTCAGCAGAGGGACGGGGCTGGGTGGACCGGCGGGTGTGGGAAGGGCTGGACGAAGAGGGATACCTCTTGAAAACCGTGGAGCGCGGGGGAGATGCGTTCCTTCTTCTCCTCGGAAAGACGGACAGGGGCGCGCTTTACGGAGCCTTCCATCTGCTCAGGCTGATGCAGACACGCCGGCCCCTCCATTCCCTGGAGATCGTCGAAAATCCGGGAAACCGGCTAAGGATGATCAACCACTGGGATAATCTCGACGGGAGCGTCGAGCGCGGTTATGCGGGCAAGTCGCTCTTCTTTCGGAAGGGGCGGATCGTCCGCCGGCTGGATCGCATCCGGGATTATGCCCGGCTTCTGGCTTCCGCCGGAATCAACGCCATTTCCATCAACAATGTGAATGTGGGGCCCGATGAATGCAGGTTGATCACCGGCTCCCTGCTGCCGGACGTGGCCCGGTTGGCGGATGTGTTTCGCGCCTACGGAATCCGGATGTTTCTCAGCGTCAATTTTGCCAGCCCCATGTGGATCGGAGGGCTTTCCACCGCGGATCCGCTGGATCCGGAAGTTCGGAGGTGGTGGCGGGAAAGGGCGGAAGAGATTTACCGGCATATCCCCGATTTCGGCGGATTTGTGGTCAAGGCCGATTCGGAACATCAGCCGGGTCCGCTGACCTACAACCGGGATCACGCCGAAGGGGCCAACATGCTGGCCGAAGCCCTCAGACCCCACGGAGGGCTGGTTGTTTGGAGGTGTTTTGTCTACAATTTCCAGGATTGGCGCGACCGTTCCACGGACCGGGCCAGGGCGGCCTACGATCATTTCAAGCCCCTGGACGGCCGGTTTGTCGACAATGTCGTCCTTCAGGTCAAGAACGGTCCCATGGATTTTCAGGTTCGCGAGCCGGTTTCCCCCCTCTTCGGCGCCATGGAAAGGACGAACCAGATGCTGGAGCTTCAGATAACCCAGGAGTATACCGGCCAGCAAAAGGATCTCTGCTTTCTGGTGCCCCAGTGGAAGGAAGTTTTGGACTTTGACACCCATGCCGCGGGAAAGGGATCGACGGTGAAGGCCATTGTGGGGGGGAAGGTGTTTCCGTGCCGCCACAGCGGAATGGCCGGGGTGTCCAACGTGGGGGATGACCGAAACTGGACGGGGCATACCCTGGCGCAGGCCAATTTGTACGGATTCGGACGGCTTGCCTGGAATCCCGACCTTTCGGCGGAGGAGATCGCGGAAGAGTGGGTGCGCCTCACTTTCGGCCATGATTCCCGGGTGGTGGAAACCCTCCGCGACATGCTCCTGGAATCCTGGCGGGTCTATGAATTGTACACCGCCCCCCTGGGAGTCGGATGGATGGTCAAGCCGGGGCACCATTACGGCCCGGATGTCGACGGTTACGAGTATTCCTACTGGGGAACCTATCACTACGCCGATCATCGGGGGATCGGGGTGGACCGGACCATGAAAACCGGAACCGGTTTTACCGGACAGTATTTTTCGCCGAACCGCGAAAGGTTCGAATCCCTGGAAACCTGTCCGGATGAACTGCTGCTGTTTTTCCATCACGTCCCCTACACCCACCGGCTGAAATCCGGAGAGACGGTGATCCAACACATTTACAACACCCATTTTGAAGGGGTGGAGCGGGTGGAGGACTTTATCCGGCGGTGGACCCGGCTGAAGGGGAAGATCGATGCGGAAAGATATGAGCATGTATTGTCCAAGCTCCGGGAGCAGCTGGAAAACGCCCGGGAGTGGCGGGACGTCATCAATGCGTATTTCTTCAGAAAATCGGGCATTCCCGATGAAAAGGGCCGAAAGATTTATTGATATCCTTGACTGGACATCGGAGGAATGAAAAAGTGCGAATGGTATTTCGCTGGTTCGGAGTGGGGAACGACACGGTCACCCTGGAGCAGATCCGTCAAATCCCCGGCGTCGAAGGCGTTGTCTGGGCGCTTCACCGGATTCCCGCCGGTGAGGAGTGGCCGATGGAGGAGATCCAAAAGGTAAAAAAGCAGGCGGAAGAATACGGACTGCATGCCGAAGTGGTGGAGAGCCTGAACGTTCACGAGGACATCAAGCTGGGACTTCCCACCCGTGACAGGTATATCGAAAACTACCAAAAGACGATGGAAAAATTGGCGGCCGTCGGGGTGAAGGTGATTTGCTACAACTTCATGGTCGCCTTCGACTGGATTCGCACCGATTTCAACAAGAAACTGGAGGACGGATCCCGGGCGCTGTTCTATGAACATGCGAAGATCAACCGCATCGATCCGCTTAAACTGGCGGAAATGTATTCCCAAAAGTACACGCTTCCGGGCTGGGACCCGAAACGGCCGAAGGAACAGCTCGCCGCCTTGATCGAGCGGTATCGCCGTCTGACGGAGGAAGAGCTCTGGGAAAACCTTCGATATTTTCTGGAAGCGATTATCCCGGTGGCTGAAAAACTCGGAATCCGGATGGCCATCCATCCCGACGATCCGCCCTGGAGCGTGTTCGGGCTGCCCCGCATCATGAAAAACCGGGAGGATCTCCGCAGGTTGACCCGATTGGTGGACAGCCCCTGTAACGGCATCACCCTTTGCAGCGGGGCCTTGGGCGCCGATCCCGCCAACGACGTGGCCGGGATGGTGAGGGAATTTGCCGACCGCATTCCCTTTGCCCACATCCGGAATGTGAAGATCTGCGGGAACGGCGATTTTGTTGAAACTTCCCACCGGGACGGCTCCCTCGATCTTTATGAGGTCGTCAAGGCTTATCACGATTGCGGCTATAAGGGTTATGTTCGGCCAGACCACGGGAGGCAGATTTGGGGGGAGCGGGGCCGGCCCGGTTACGGGCTGTACGACAGGGCCCTCGGCATCATGTATTTGTGGGGCCTTTGGGATGCCCTGGAAAAGGGCGGGAAGCGGTGACGGCGAACACTTTCTTCCGGACGGATGCTTTGAAAAAAGCGGTCACGCGGCGGGGGATCTTTCGTCTCTGAACGTGGAGGAGGAGGATGAGTCTTGTTGCCGATCCATCCCGGATTGAAGGGAAAGGTGGCGGTCATCACCGGCGGGGGAGGCGTCTTGTGCGGCTGCATGGCGGAAGAGCTGGCCAGACAAGGCATGAAAGTGGCGATTCTGAACCGGACGTACGAAAAGGCGGCCCGAGTGGCCGAGCGTATTCGGGACGCCGGCGGGGACGCCTTGCCCGTCCATTGCGATGTCCTTCAGGTGGAAAGCGTGAAGCGGGCGGAAAAAATCGTTTCTGAAAAATACGGCCCCTGCGATGTGTTGATCAATGGCGCCGGGGGAAACCGCCCGCAGGGAAGCACCACGAGGGAAACGCTTCGGCTCGGGGACCTGGACGCCGAGGATTTGGTCACCTTTTTCGACCTGTCTCCGGAGGGATTTGAAGCGGTTTTCGATTTGAACGTGATCGGAACGCTGATTCCGACCCAGGTGTTTGTCAGGAGCATGATCCCCAAAAAAGGAACAGTGATCAACGTTTCCTCGATGAGCGCGGCTTGTCCCATGACGAAGGTACCCGCCTACAGCGCGGCCAAAGCGGCGATCAACAATTTCACCCAATGGCTCGCCGTCCATCTGGCCGACGTGGGCATTCGCGTAAACGCCATCGCTCCCGGATTTTTTCTCACGGAGCAAAACCGGTATCTCCTGATGAATCCCGACGGGTCCTATACGGAAAGAGCGCAAAAAATCATATCCCACACGCCGATGCGGCGCCTGGGCCGGCCCGAGGACCTGTTGGGAACGCTGTTGTGGCTGATTGACGAGCAGGCGAGCGGGTTTGTCACCGGCATCGTCGTCCCCGTGGACGGCGGGTTCATGGCCTATTCGGGGGTTTAGCGGGGAAGCGTCATCGACTTTTTTCTGCGGATGCAAAAAGAGGAGACTGAAAGCGGAGGGCACGGCCTGGCCATTTGCGAAGGATACGCGGCCGGGAGAAGGTACCCGCCGGAATGGCCGCCCGGGTTCCGGGATGGGGCAGCAAGGTGATCTCACTGTCATCGGAAGATGCCGGTCTGCTGCGGACGCCGGGGAGCACCGCTCCGGGCTTCTTCTTGTACGGCATACCGGTCCTGTTTCCGCCCACCGGCCGGAGAGGGCCGGTTCGCCTTCCGTGGGGAGGGAGCGCCGCCTCCATCTTCACGGCCGGATGCGGCGGCGGGGCCGGGAGCCGGTCAAAGGGGAGGCATCCGGCTCCTCCGCGGTGCAGGAAGCGCGATTTGCTTTCCGCGTCCGTTCTCCCTGTCCATCCGGCACCGCCTCGAAAGCTTTCTCCTTCCCAGGGTTCCCCATCGCCGGCAGGGGGACGGAGGCTTTTCCCGCGGCTTTGATTGGCACCACGACCTTTTGATCCGCCGGACCCGTTGGGTATCGGAAGATTTACACTTTTCCCCGTCGGCGGAGAAGGAGTGGATCCTGAAGGAACGCTTCCTTTCCGCGGGAGAGACGAAATGAGGAAAGGGTAACGGCCTGAGGGCGCAGCCCGGACGAAGTGTTTCTCTTCCGGGCACAAAGACGAAAGGAGAAGCCGGTCATCCTGGGAGGAGAATGCGGGGCTCATCATCGTTCACGACTGCGACGCGTATTTTCGGCACCGGGTGATTGATAACGGAGGCGGAGACCGGGGTTTCCCGTGCCCGAAACCCTGCACCCGGATGACCCATGTCCCCGATTTGGACCTGTCCCCGATGGGACTCGGCGTCTTGCGGCCGTGGCAAGATTTCCGCTTGCCGGATCGGGGATTCGTGGAGGAAAGGACCGCCGGTTTCGGTCGGCGGTCCTTTTCCTTTTTCAGGGAGTCAGGTCACCTGGCGGGATTTCCATTCCCGGCGGAACTGTCTCCAGGAAAACCCGACCACCCCGGCAAACGCCGCGGCGGCGAACAGAAACTCGGCGTGTCCTCCCAGTTTGAACAGAAGCGCTCCCATCAGCGGTCCCGCCGCCATTCCCAGGTAGCGGGCGAAATTGTATCCGCCCATGGCCGACGCCCGGTTCCTGTGGAAAAGGGTGGCGAGAAGGGTGGTCTGCACGGGGAGGGACAAACCGAGGCAAAGGCCGAACAGGGCGGTGCTCGCCAAGATCAAGGGCAGGGAGAAGTCCGAGAAGCCGACATAGAGCAGCGTCGCCAGCACAGTGGCGGACCCGGTGGCGACCAGGAACTTGCCGCGTTCCCACTTCTCCTGCAGGCGTCCGCCCAGAAAACTGCCGATCACGATGCATAGGGACAGGGGCAGGAACGACAATCCCTTTTGACCCGAGGACAGGCCGAAGGACCCGGACAGCAGATGGGGGAGAAAGACGAGATAATTGTACAGGGTGTAATACTGGACGAACCCGAGCAGGACGATGGCCAGACCGGTGCGCTCGGTGACCACCTTGAACATGTCCGATGGGTGAAAATGTCTGGCTTCGCTTTCCGGCTTGGTTTCCGGCAACAGGAAGGCGTTGGCGATGCCGATCGACAGTCCGGCAATCGTCAGCACCCAGAAAACCCCGTAAAAGCCGGTCCATCCGCCGACGATGCCCCCGATGACCGGACCGGCCACCGGCCCGAAGGTGACGAGCATCTGAAAGGTGCCCATCGCCCGTCCCAGCTGTTTGCCCCGGAAAAGGTCCCCTATGACGGTGGTGGCGATCACGGAACCGGCGGCGATCCCGACGGCCTGCAAGGCCCGAAAGAAAATGAGCCACCAGACGGAAGGGGAGATGGCGGCGCCGGCGGAAGCACCCGCATAGATCAAAATGCCCGCAAGAAGCACTTTCCGTCGGCCCATGAGGTCGGCCAAAGGACCGTAGACGGGCTGCATCAGGGCGAGTCCGAGGGTGAAGATGGAGATGGTCAGGTTGACAGTAAAGGAGGAGGTATGAAAGTGCTGTTGGATTTCCGGCAGCATCGGCGTGTAGATGGATTGGGTGAAGGGACCGAGAAAGGCGGCGAAGGATACCAGATAGACCAACAGGCTTCGGTTCATGGGCTCCCTCTTTTCGAGCGCGTTGATCGGATTTTCTTTCGTTTCTCTAATATTTTTGTATGCGAATCGTCAAGAGCTTTTCCGGTTGCGGACTTGACGGAAAGATCCTGTCCAAAGCGATCAGGACCGGTCGAAGATATTTCGAGGGGTGTGACGAGGATCACAATATGGGTTCTTAAACAATTTTATCATTTAAGCTGTCCGGCAAATTGATTTGATGTTTGGGGGAGATGTTCATGAAGGAGTTTGCAGCGACAATCAAGGTGACGGAATATCCGCCGCACCTGAAGCACAAGGTGATCTTTGAAACCTTTGATCAATTGAAGTCCGGCGAAGCCTTGCTTCTGATCAATGACCACAATCCGATTCCCCTGCGATACCAGTTTGAATCGATGTATCCCGAGGGATTCACCTGGGAGTACCTTGAAGAGGGTCCCGAAGTATTCCGAGTGAAAATTGGAAAGAAATAAGGAGAGCCCATGCCATGGCGAAAATCACCGTTGTCGACGAAAAAACGATCAAAATCGCGGTGGATTTGGAAGATGCGATCACCATGATCCGTGAGGCGGAGAAGAATGTGGAGCGCTATGCCAAGGACATTGTGACGATCTACGAGAAGATGCCGGAGTTTCAATTTGTCCATTTCTGCTTTTATGCCTATGACAGCGCCGCCCTGTTTGAACACATGTTGGGAGTCGACCCGAAGCAGTACCTCTCCTTTTCCCTCGACGCGCCCGATGCCTTCTTCTACGCCCTTTACGGCGGGATGGCGGCTCTGTACGAACGGGCGAAGGCGATGCTCCCTCCCGTCGTAACGGATCGGTCGCAGTGAGGAGATGATCGAGATGGGAAAACGCACGATCGAGTTGGATGTCCGGCCTTACCTGCGGAAGAAGCTGGAGCCCTTCAAACTGATCATGGACGCGGTGAAATCTCTCGGTCCGGAAGACACCTTCGTTCTGCACGCCACCTTTAAGCCCACACCGCTTTTGGGCGTCATGAAGGCCAAAGGTTTCGCCTACAAAACGGAGAAGTTGGCAAAGGATCATTGGGTGGTGACCTTCGTCCCCAAGGAACGAGAAAAGGAACTGGGGGAGATGGGGGCGGCCGAAGAGAGGCTCCCCTCTTTGCAAAAGGCGAAGGCAGACCCATCCCGGGATGAGACCCCGGATTCACCCCGGACCATTGAACTGGACAACCGCGGGCTTGAACCCCCACAACCGATGATGCGCACCTTGAATGCCCTGGAAAAATGCCGGAAGGGGGACCGGGTCGTGATTCACAACGACCGGGTTCCCGTGTTCCTGTTGGAGGAGCTGGACTCGCTCGGTTACCCCTACGAGATCGAGGAACTACCGGACGGTTCGGCCCGGGTGACGATTCAAAAAAGGTAAAGGATGGCTTGCGATGTTTCGCCTCCCTTTTCTGTTTATCGCAACGGGACTTGCCCTGTTCGGATTGTTCAACCTCGCAACCCTTCTGCAGGCATCCGGATGGATCTTCCAACCGCCGCGGAGCCCCTCCGGTTGGCTGTTTGTCCACTGGCTGATCCTCGGCTGGGCGACGATGATTGCCATGGGAGCGGTGTATCAGCTCATCAGCGTGGTGCTCCAAAGGGACGTGTTCAGCCGCCGGCTGGGATTTGTCCAGTTCGGCGTCTACTTCGCCGGGGTCCTCGGCCTGCTGGCCGGATTCGGCTTCTTCCGGGTGCAGTGGATCGCCCTGTTTGCCGCATTGGCCCTGCTGGGCATCCTGCTGTTTGTCCTGAATATCGGACTGACGATCCTTCAGGCCGCCCGGTGGAATCCGATCACTTTAAGTTCGGCCGCGGCGCTCCTTTACCTCCTGCTTACGGGGCTGGCCGGGCTTTCGATGGGGATCAATTTCGCGTTCGGACTGTGGCCCGAATGGCATGAGCCGCTCTTTTACAGCCATATCTGGATGGGGACGGTCGGGTGGTTTGGGCTGCTGATCACCGGCTTCAGTTACAAAATGTTGCCGATGTTTTATCTGGCGCATGGCATCCCCGACCGTTTGCCCCGCATCATTACATGGCTGTGGAACGCCGCGGTCCTGGCGGGGGTTGCCCTTTTTTTGGCGGGATTTCCCACCTTTGGCTTCGGCGTTTCCCTCGGCCTGCTGACCCTGGCGGTGTACGCTTACAACGTTTATATAACGAAGGTGCGCAAGGCGCGACACAAAAAGAATCCCGGTGGAGGCATACGGGTATCCGTCTACAGCGCGCGGGCGCTGGCCGTCACCTGTTCGGCGGCGTTGGCGCTTATGCTGATCGCCCCCGAGCGGGCGACGGATGAACGGTTTCTTGTCCTTTTCGCCTGGGCTTACCTGTGGGGTTGGGTTGCCATGACGATTCTCGGGTATTTGTCGAAAATCGTTCCCTTTCTTTGGTGGACCCACAAATACGGCCCCCGTGCCGGGAAGGAGAAGACCCCCGCGATGGGCGATCTGCTGGATGACCGACAGGCGGTCTTTGGCTTGGCGGCCGTGGGATTGTGCCTTTTGGCTGTGATGGTCGGTCTGGGGATGGAACAGGCGGTTTGGACGCGGTGGAGTCTCGGAGCCCTTTCCCTCTTCTCGCTGTATTATGTGTTTCTGATCGCGAGGGTGTTTGCCCGCTAGCCGGAAACCGTTGGACAGAGGAGGTGGCTTAAGGTGATTCACCTGAAGCCGGAAGAGATTCGCGAGCTGCTGCGGGAGGTTTACGATCCCGAGCTCGGAGTCAACATCGTCGACCTCGGGCTCGTGTACGAAATTCGGAATGACGACGGAGACGTCTATATCCGCATGACGCTGACCACGCCGGGATGCCCGTTGCACGATACCATTGCCAGTGCAGTCGAACGGCTGCTTGAGGGACAGCCGGGGATTCGCTCCGTCAAAGTGGACATCGTCTGGAACCCACCCTGGTCGCCCGACAAGATGTCGGAGGAGGCGAAAAGGCAACTGGGCTTCTTTGGATGATCCGGGACGAAAAAAACCGCCCCCTGAACGGGGCGGTTTGATATTGCCACCGGCGGGTTTGAGACCGCTTGGAGCTTTCCACCGACATCCGAACCCGGTAGATGCTTCGGCAAGGATCTTACTTTCCGTATCCTTCCCGGTGGAACACCCGTTCCATCGGGTACATTTCTTTTGGTTTCGGCTCTTCATCGGGAAATCCGAAGCCCAAAACGGCCACGACTCGGTATGGATCGGGGATTCCCAAAAGCTTTCGCACCCGATCCTCCCGTCTCTTCGATTCCGCCTCATCCTCGGAGTGGTAAACGGCTCCCCAGGCGGCGCCGAGTCCCAGCGAGACGGCGGTCAGCCATGCGTAACCCCCGGCGATGGATGCGTCCTGCAGCCAATATTTGCTGACATCCGGCCTGCCGACGATGACAACTCCGGCGGCGGCCTGTTCAAGCCATTTCATGTAAGGAGTGGTCGGGGCGAGGGAGCGGAGCATTTCGCGACTCTTGACGACGATGAATTCGCGGGATGGCAGGTTATTTCCGCTCGGGGCCAAATACAGGGATTGAAGCAATGCATCCATCAGACGGTCCGGAATCGGATCGGGTTTAAACCGGGTGATTTCCCGACGCTTATTAATGGCGGCAAGGACATCCATTCAAAATTCCTCCCTTTGATCCCTACGCTTCCAGACAGAAGAGAGAGTATATTTGGGAAGCAAGAAAGGGGTTTTTTGAGACGGCGAAAATGGACTGCTGAGTAAAAATGGAGATTGTTCTTATAAGGAATTCTTAACATAAACCCGTCTAATTGAATAGATGTTTAGGTATTTATTCTTTGAAAAAAGCGCCGCTTCCTCCGGGAAGGGCGCTTCTTTTTAAGCTGATCCGTCATTCCTCCGCTTTGCCGGGATCTCCGTCCATCGGCTGCGAGGAAATTTTGATCGATCCGGTGGGACAGCCGGAATGGGCATCCTCCAGTTGATCGTACAGTTCCTCGGGAACCTCCACCACGCCCCGGTTGTCGTCCCCTTCCAGGATGTTTTCGGCCAGCCCTTCATCGTCGTAGTCAAAGATGTCGGGTGCGGCCGCCCCGCAAGCTCCGCAGGCGATGCAGGTCTCTTTATCCACCATCGTGTATTTGGCCATATGCGTATCCTCCTCTCTCCACTCCAAGGTCTGTCGATCCTGGTGTCGCGCAATTTTGGCAGACTGTGCGGAAAACGGCAGGGTCCGTACATTGTAATTGAAACAAATTCTTGAACGACCTTCTGTGATTCTGCTCACAATTCGGTGGGGCTTTGTGTGAAGGAGAAATGAAGGAAGGGAGCGGGAGAGGGCGATGCACAAATGCAAAAGATCCGCCCCGGCGAAAACCCGAGGCGGATCTCCGTTTCTCACTGCATTCCTTTCTTCAGCCACTGGGCGACCTGGACGGTGCGCTTGGCCTGATGTCTGACGGCTTCCTTCACGTCTTCTTTCATGTTTCCGTCCTGGTCCACCGTGACGCTGGTTCCGTAGGGATTGCCTCCGCCCGCAAAAATGGAGGGGTCCGTGTAACCGGGGGCGGCGATGATGGCTCCCCAATGCATGAAGGTGGTATACAAAGCCAAAATGGTTTGTTCCTGACCACCGTGGGGATTTTGGGCGGAGGACATGGCGCTCACCACTTTGTTGGCCAGTTTCCCTTCGGCCCACAGCCCTCCGGTGGTGTCCAGGAATTGCTTCATCTGGGAAGGGACGTTCCCGAACCGGGTGGGAACGCTGAAAATATAGGCATCCGCCCACTCGAGATCCTCCAGGGTGGCCACCGGTTCATTTTTCGTCGCTTCATAGTGCTCCTTCCAAGCGGGGTTTTGTTCGATGGCCGACTCCGGGGCCAGTTCCTGCACTTTGCGGATCCGCACTTCGGCTCCCGCTTCCCGAGCCGCTTCGGCGGCCCATTGTGCCAGCTGATGGTTGGTTCCGGTGGAGCTGTAGTAGAAAATCGCAAGCTTGACGCTCATGTGGAGATCCTCCTTTTCGTGTGTTTGCATCTTTTTGGACATCTGACCTCTCTTTAATCTGTCCCCTTCGGCTGGTGGTGATGAGCCTTTCGGGGCGGATGGCGTCAGTTATCCTGGGTTCATGTATCTTGAATTCAAGATAAAAACCAAAAAGGAATCAGGCTTCCAACGAGAAACCCAATTTCTTCAGCAGAGAGATGAGGACCTGTTTTTCTTCCGGAGTGAGCACCCGGAAAATGTGGTGAACGGCTTTTTTGTGCTCGGGAAAAACGACATCCATCAGCCGTTTTCCTTCGTCGGTGATGGTTGCATAGATGACCCGGCGGTCCTTGGGACAATTTTTGCGGGACACCAGTTTTTTCTCTTCCAGTTTGTCGATGACGTAAGTGATGCTCCCGCTTGACAGAAGGATTTTTTTTCCGATTTGCTGGATCGGCTGGTCGCCCTTGTGGTACAGAAGCTCCAGGACGGCGAATTCCGTCGTGTTCAGGTTGTGGCTCCGGATGTCTTCCTTGATCCTTTCCGCCACCTTGTGAAAGGCCCTCGAAAGAACGATCAGCAGTTTCAAAGACAATTCCTCATTATGGGAATGAAAGGATTCCATCTCGCTCTGAAGTCCTCATTTCAGATATCTTGAATTCGAGATAAATGATACCCAAGAGGATGGGCGATGTCAACCGGCGGAGAAAAATTTGACTTTTCAAAACCCTTTTTCTACATTTGAATTGGGACGAGGGATTGCCGCAATGAAACATCGCAAGGGGGGGCTGAAGTGTTTCCCAATGGCTTTCGACTGATCGATCTGAGCCTTCCCATCGAACACGAGGCCATATCCGAACCGATGCCCGCCCGGATTCGGTACATCACCCACGATGGCGAGGGACTGGAGCAGATGCAGCAACTTTTTGGCGTCAAGAAGGAGGATCTGGTCTGGTCCGGGGGGCTCGGCTGGGCCCTTGAGGAGATCACGGCGATTACCCATACCGGCACCCACGTGGATGCACCCTATCACTACCATCCCACTTCCGAGGGCCGTCCGGCCCGACGGATTGACGAGCTCCCCCTGGAATGGTTTCTGGCGCCGGCGGTCCGCCTCGATGTTCGGCACATCGGTGCGGGCAAGCGCATCCGGATTTCCGATCTGGAGGAGGCCCTCTCAAGGATCGGTTACCGCCTGCACCCCGGCGACGTGGTTCTCCTCATGACCGGGAGGGATCGGTTTTGTCACAGCCCGGAGTACTACCGCCAGCCGGGATTGGGGCGTGAAGAAGTGTTGTGGCTCCTTCGGCAGGGGGTGCGGGTGATCGGCATCGACGCGTACACCCTGGACCAACCCTTTGCGGACATGGTTGCCGATTACAAGGAGACAGGGGACGGCAGGCACATCTGGCCGGCTCATTTTGCCGGGATCGAGGCGGAATACTGTCAGATCGAAAAGTTGGCCAACCTCGACCGGATTCCGGTCGACCACGGCTTTTGGATTTCGTGCTTTCCCGTAAAAATCGCGGGGGCGAGCGGGGCGTGGTGCCGGGCGGTGGCCATTGTGCCGGAGAAGAAGGAAGGGGGAAGGTCGACGTGAAACTCCTGTCCTTTCAGATTCAAACCCCGGACGGACCGGTGGCGCGGATCGGGGCTTTGGCGGACGGCGACCGGGTGGTTGACCTGACATCCGCCTGCCATGTTCAACTGCTCAGGGAACAAAGTTGCGATCCCCGGGCGGCGGCCCGGATCGCCCGGGCGCTGGTTCCTCCGGACATGGTGGCCTTCATCGAAGGGGGAAGAAAGACGCTGGAGGCGGCGCGGCAGGCCCTCGACGAAGTGTTGAACCGGGGTGAGGTTCCGGAGGAGATGAGGGTTTTTTATCCTCTCCAATCCCTGAAGTTGCTCCCTGCGGTTCCCCGCCCTCCGATGTTCCGGGACTTCATGGCCTTTGAGGAACACGTGAGAAAATCGGCACAGGCGATGGGACTGGGGGAAGTGCCGAAGATGTGGTATGCGTTTCCCGTATATTACAAGGGGAATGTTCATTCCCTGGCCGCCCACGGGGATGATGTCCTTTGGCCGTCCTACAGCCGGCTGTTGGATTTTGAATTGGAGATGGCGGCGATCATCGGGCGCAGGGGCTCCGATATTCCGGAAGAGCGCGCCAGGGAACACATTTTCGGCTACACCGTTTTGAATGACTTCAGCGCCCGGGATGTCCAGGGGCAGGAGATGAGCGTGGGGCTGGGACCGGCAAAGGGGAAGGATTTTCGAACCGGCACCGTTTTGGGGCCGTGGATTGTGACGGCCGATGAACTCCCCGACCCGTACAGCCTGAGGATGACGGTGCGGGTCAACGGGGAAGTGTGGTCCGAGGGGCACTCGGGAACCATCCACTGGCGTTTTGAGCAGATGATCGCCCACGCTTCACGGAGCGAGACCCTCTACCCCGGAGAAGTTTTCGGCTCGGGCACCGTGGGCCGCGGCTGCGGGCTGGAGCTCGGGCGCTGGTTGAAGCCGGGGGATGTGGTGGAGCTGGAAATCGAGGGAATCGGCGTTTTGCGCAACCGGGTGGTGCGCCCGGGCCGTTGAGGGATCCGTCACCCGGTCGTTACCAGGGAGGATTCCCCCTTTGTCCGGCGCAAGCCGGGTCGTCCGCTTTCCACCACGAAGGTTGCCCGGGTGGTGATCGGCGCACCGGGACGGGACACGTAGGGCAGGACCCGGTAATCGGTCCGCCAGATGTCGGGGGTCACGGTGCACCGGACGTATCCCCGCTGTCCGTTGAAGAATTTGATATGGGGATTTTCCGCCAAAATGCCCATGATGTCGCGCCGGGTGTCGAAACCGTCTCCGTCGGAAGTGATGGAGGTGCCGACAAATTCGACGCCGACGGTCGGCGAGTCGGGGCGGTCGAAATCGGCTTTGATTTCGTTGGCCCAATTGGAATGCACGTCTCCCGTGAGAACCACCAGATTGGAAATGCCTTTCTCGGCGATGAATTTCAGGATCCGGTCCCGGCTGGCCGGATATCCGTCCCAGGAATCCATGTTCAGCAGTTCGCCGGGGCCGACGCGCACATCCTTCTTTGAAAAAAAGACCTGTTGGGCGATCACGTTCCAGCGCGCCTTGGAGTTTTCAAGACCGCTCAGAAGCCATCGTTCCTGTTCGGCGCCGAGCAGGGTCCGGTTCGGGTCGGCCGATTCCCGGCCCGGGGGTTTCCAGCCGTCGCCGCCGGCCTGATTGTCGCGGTACTGGCGCGTGTCGAGAACGTGAAAGTTCACCAGGTCTCCGCAGCGGAAACGCCGGTACAGCCGCATCTCGCCCCGCCGGGGCATGAAGCGGCTCCGGAGGGGCATGTGTTCATAGTAGGCCCGGTAGGCGGCCATCCGGCGGCGGATGAAGTCCCTCCTTCCCTCTTCCCCTTGGGGGATGGTCCCGGCGTAGTTGTTTTCCACTTCGTGGTCATCCCAGACGACCACCCAGGGAAAGGCGGCATGGGCCTTCTGCAGATCGGGATCGGTTTTGTACAGGGCGTGCCGGTTTCGATACTCTTCCAGCGTTCGGGGCTTTCGGCTGTTGTGGGACCGGACATTGCCGGAGGGACAGAGGTATTCGCCGGTTCCGTGTTCATATATGTAGTCTCCCAGGTGGAGGACCAGGTCGAGGTCTTCCTCCGCCATCCGCCGGTAGGCCGTGTAATAACCGTGTTCGTAGTGCTGGCAGGAGGCAAAGGCGAAAGACAGGACCGGCACGGCGGCGTTTGGGGCGGGAAGGGTCTTGGTCCGTCCGACGGGGCTCAGTTCGGAACCGGCCTTGAAACGGTAGTAATAATGGTGGTCCGGTTGTAGTCCCGACACCTCGACGTGCACGGAATGGGCGAAGTCGGAGCGGGCGTAGGCGGTTCCGCTTTGAATCACGCGGCGGAATCCTTCGTCGGCGGCCACTTCCCACCTGACGGGAATGTCGCGGGGCGGCATTCCCCCGCCGTTCAGGGGATCGGGGGCCAACCGGGTCCACAGGACGACGCTGTCCGGCATGGGGTCCCCCGAAGCCACTCCGAGGGTGAAGGGATAGGAGGGAAAGCGGGGCGCAGCCTCAACGGGAACGTTTTTCAGCAGGGCGCCGGAGAGGGTGAAGCCGAGGGAAAGGGCGGTGATCCGCCCCGCTTCCTGCAGAAAGCGTCGGCGGTCCATCCGTTTCGACCGGAGGAAATCGGGATCGAGCCAATCCTCAAGTGTCGGTTTGTCCTTGTCCATGGTTTCATCCCCTTTTCAAGATCCCCGTTCCTTTCCGGTTCCCGTTGGAGCGAAGAGGGGATTTAATGGTTATACAGGTTTAATATGGTTTTCTGCTGCGCGGTTTATACAAATTCATTCAGGATCTGGTGATTTTCCGGGGATTCCGTGAAACCTGCCGGGCGGATCGAGGGTTTCTCTTTTTGGGGACAAAAACGGATTCTTCGGTCTTGTTCCGACAGGCAATCGTTTGTTTTCGCCATCGCTTTTTTATATACTTTGGATAACTTCATTGGCTTCCGGAAGGTGTGATGATTCCATGGAAAAGGACAAAGAAACGCTTTCGGAAGAGTTGATTTCGGACGTCGAGTACTTGTTGCGGGAGATGAGTCTGCTCATCAAAAGAAAGGGACGGGAGATCCTGAACCATTTTCCGATCACCCCGCCCCAGTTTACGGCGCTGTTGTGGCTGAACGAGGAAGGGGATATGACGATCGGGGAACTGAGCCAGAAAATGTATTTGGCCTGCAGCACGATGACCGATTTGATCGATCGGATGGAAAAGAACGGGGTCGTGATGCGGGTGCGGGACGAGCGGGACCGGCGGGTGGTCCGGGTTCGCATGCTGGAGAGGGGAAAGGTGATCATTCAGGATGTGATGAAGGCGCGGCGGGAGTATTTGGCGGAGATCTTGTCCACCTTTTCTCCGGAGGAAGTGGCGTCCATCCGCCGCCACCTTTCCATGCTGTATGAAAGGATGAAGGAGTAGCCGGGACAGGCTCCCCTAAAATCCAATCATCGACGCCGGAAGGCACATATGATATCGCAACTGGTTCGGCCTTTGCAAAATCGCGGGCGGATCTTGCAGAATGGAGGATTGAAAGCGATTATGAATCGGGACGACCAACCGGGAATTGGGATATTGGATTCCGGTGTCGGCGGATTGACGGTGGTAAAAGAGGTGTTGAGGCAGCTTAGGGGAGAACGCATCATCTATTTTGGGGACACGAGCCGGTGTCCCTACGGGCCGCGGCCGAAAGACGAGGTGATCCGTTTCACGTTGGAGATCGTCCGATTTTTGGAGCGGTTTCCCCTCAAGGCCCTGGTCATCGCTTGCAATACGGCCACGGCCGTGGCCATCGACGAGGTGCGCAGGCGGACGCCCATCCCGGTCCTCGGGGTGATCGAACCCGGAGCCCGGGCGGCGATCCAGTCGACCAGAAAGGGACGGATCGGAGTGATCGGCACCCAGGGGACGGTGAGGAGCGGGGCCTACGAGAGGGCGTTGAAACGGATGAATCCCCGGCTGTTTGTCGTCAGCCATGCCTGTCCCGCCCTGGTTCCGCTGGTGGAGAGCGACTTGGGCAGGACGGAAGAGGCCCGGCGGGTGGTGGCCTCCTCTCTCGCTCCCTTGCAGGTGCACCGCGTCGACACCCTGATTCTCGGATGCACTCATTATCCGCTGATCGCCGATCTGATCGGCGAGGTGATGGGGAAAGACGTGCAATTGATCAGCTCCGCCGAGGAAACCGCACGGGAATTGAAGATTCTTCTTCAGAGGAAGAAACTGCTGTCTCCGGAGGATGAGGGGCGCCCCCTTTTCCATCGCTTTTTCACCAGCGGCGATCCCGATTTTTTCCGGCGGATCGCCGAACGGTGGCTGGGTTGCTCCGTCCATGTCTCCCGGGCGATGGCGGAGACATCGGTGCCCAGCACCCTCTGATTCGGCCAAAAGGGACTCTTTTTCGATTTTTCGGTGCTAAAACCCCTCCCGGGCTCGTATACATGGGACTAGAGATTTGTCCGAGGAGGGAAAGCGATGCGGCTGAAGATCGCATGCACGGTACTCGTTATGCTCATGCTTTTTGCCCTGACGGGATGTTTGTTCGGCCCGGAGCAGAAGACTTCCGCACCGATTGATCCGCCGCCTGCGGGGGTGGAGGAGAAGTACGAACGGCAGGGAGCGCAGAAGAAGGCCGAGGAGGACGCCAAGGCGGACAAAAAGAACCAGGCGCGGGTTCAGCTCTATTTCCTGGCGAACAACGGGTATGTGGTTCCCTACGCCGTGGACATGCCGAAGGTGGAGGGGATCGCCAAAGAGGCGATGACCATGCTGGTTGCCGGCAGCAAGGCTGAATCCCGGTTGCCGGAGGGATTCCGCGGAGTCCTTCCCAAAGGGACGAAGGTGAAGGGGCTGAACATCCAGGACGGCACCGCCACGGTCGATTTTTCCAAGGAATTTCTCTCTTACCCGGCGGAAATGGAAAAAAAGATTTTGGATGCGGTGACCTGGACCCTGACCGGGTTTGATTCGGTGGAACGGGTCAACATATGGGTGGATGGACGCCCGCTCGCCAAAATGCCCAAGGGGAAAACTCCCGCCCAGGGGCTGACGCGGAACCGGGGAATCAATCTGGAGCTGGCGGAAGGGGTGAACATCGGGCAGAGCATGCCCGTGACGCTTTACTTTCTGGGGCAGGCGCCCGACAACACGGTGTACTATGTTCCGGTGACCCGGATGATCAATCGATCCGATGACGTGGCCGGCTCCGTGATGCAGCAACTGATTCTCGGCCCGAAACACGGTTCCGGACTGAGCGGGGCCCTGGCGGAGACCCTGAAGGTGAACAAACTGGAGATGAAGGATAAGACCGTCTTGGCCGACTTCGGCGGACAGCTGCTTCAGTACGGCAAAGGAAAGTCGGCGTCCAAGGACGCCATCCAGACCATCGTTCTTTCCCTGACGGAAAACACGGGAGCCGACAAAGTGAAGATCACGGTCAACGGGAAAGCGGAAGCGACCGTGGAAGGGAAACCCCTGGACAAGGCCGTCCTCCGTCCGGAATTTGTAAATCCCGCGAGCCTGTGATGCGGGTTGCGGATCGATCGGAAGGGGCGGGGGCGGCCTCTTTTCTTTTGGAGGGCGAAGCGGTTATGTTATAATAAGACGAATAAAATTTGGAGGGAACAGCCATTGCGAGTAGACGGACGAAAATATGACGAAATGCGTCGTGTTGAGATTGTACGGGATTACATCAAACATGCCGAGGGGTCCGTCTACATAAGCGTCGGGGATACCAAAGTGATCTGCACCGCCACCGTGGAGGATCGCGTTCCTCCCTTTATGCGCGGCACCGGGAAGGGGTGGATCACCGCGGAGTATGCCATGCTGCCGAGGGCAACCCAGACGCGGACGGTGCGGGAAGCCAGCAAGGGAAAATTGGGAGGCCGGACGATGGAAATCCAGCGGTTGATCGGCCGTTCCCTGCGTTCCGTCGTCGATTTGACGGCCATCGGAGAGCGGACGCTTTGGCTGGACTGCGATGTGATCCAGGCCGACGGGGGGACCCGGACCGCATCCATCACGGGTGCCTTCGTGGCCATGGTGGATGCATTCAGGAAGCTCAAGGAGGAGGGAGCCATCGCCTCCTTTCCGGTCAAGGACCTTTTGGCGGCCACCAGCGTGGGGATCGTCGACGGTCAGACCTGTCTCGACCTGTGCTTTGAGGAGGATTCCGCCGCCCAGGTGGACATGAACGTGATCATGACGGGCACGGGGAAATTTGTGGAGTTGCAGGGGACGGGCGAGGGATCCCCCTTTACTTCGGACCAGCTTGTCCAAATGCTTGATCTCGCCCGTCGGGGAATCCAGCAGCTGATCGAATACGAGCGGGAGTTGTTCGGGGACCTCTTGGACGAGATCGGGGAGGCTGAAGAGGTTGCAGACGGATCTTCGGAAAAGATGGCCGTGGACGGAGCTGATTATTGCCACGCGCAACAGCAATAAGGTTCGCGAACTGAATGCCCTTTCCGAACGGGAATTGGGCCTTCCGGTCGCCGGATTGGATCGGTTTTCGGACGTTCCGGAAGTGGTGGAGGATGGGGACACCTTCGAAGAAAATGCCATCAAGAAGGCGGAGACGGTTTCCCGGTTCCTGAACCGGCCGGTGGTGGCCGATGATTCGGGATTGGTGGTTCCTTTTCTCGGGGGAGATCCCGGCGTTCGCTCCGCCCGGTACGCCGGTCCGGAGGCGAACGACAGGAAGAACAACGAAAAACTGCTCAAGGAACTTGAGGGAGTGACCGGGCAGGGGCGGGATGCCTTCTATGTGTGCGTTTTGGCGCTGAAGATTCCCGGGGAGGAGCCGCGGCTCGTCCGGGGAGAGTGCCACGGCCGCATCGCCCTTGAACCGAGAGGGGATCAAGGATTTGGATACGATCCCCTGTTTTTCCTCCCGGAATACGGGAAAACGATGGGGGAGATCCCTCCGGAGCTGAAAAACCGGATCAGCCACCGGGCGAAGGCCTTTCAGGGGTTGATTCGGCTCCTGCGGGAGATGTACCCCCCGGAAGGGGGAGGCGGGATATGAGAGTTCTCATCGTCAGCGATTCGCACGGCCGGGCCGACCTCCTTGACCGGATCGTGGAGGACGTGCAACCGGACCACATGATCCACTGCGGGGATTTTTGCACCCCGCTGGATCGATTGCCGGAGGTCTCCCGGTCCGTGGTCCGGGGCAACTGCGATTGGGAAGAGGCGGCCGACGAACAGGTGTGGGAGGGGGCGGGCATCCGCTTTTGGGTGGTTCACGGACACCGGCACCAGGTCAAGAGGGATTTGTCCGCCATTTTCGCCCGGGCCGAGGAGGTGGAGGCCCAAGTCGCCTGTTTCGGCCATTCCCACGTGCCGGTCTGCGAACAGAAGGGAAGCGTCCTGCTCGTCAATCCCGGGAGCATCGCGCATCCCCGGGGGAGTTTTCCTCCCTCTTACGCCCTGTTGGAAGCGGAGGCGCCGCGTCGGGTCCGGGTGTCTTTCTTTAGCCCGGACGGCCGGCCCCTGTCCGAGTGGGGCGGCCGTTTTTCCCTTTGACTGGCGGAGTCATCCATTGACAAAATGCGATTACATGGTATAATGATTCAGCGCGATATTTTGATCGCATATCCTTTTTGTCCCAGTAGCTCAGCTGGATAGAGCAGCGGCCTTCTAAGCCGTCGGTCGGGGGTTCGAATCCCTCCTGGGACGCCAGGGGTTTTGCCGATCGGGCTTTCCTGCATTTTCAACCCAAAAGGGCGACGTGTGCGCCCTTTTTTATTTTTGGAACCTTGCGCCTTGCCGGATCCCTTTTTTCGGTTTTTTGGCGGTTTTATGATTTTTCGTCCAGGCTGCGGCGCCCTTTTTTTGGATGACTTCGTTCGGAAAAGATGGTAAAATTATTGGTGCTTTCTTTTTATAGAGATATAACATCGGGGGTGTTGGTTTTGAAGCGTGTTTTATTGCTGTTATTGGCTTTTTCTTTCGCCCTGATGAGTGTTGGCTGCGGAATGCTTGAAAAAATGGCGGATGCCGGGAAAGGGAAGGGGGACCAGGCGAGCGAAGAGAGTTCGGAAGAAGCAGCCGAAGCGATTGAGCCGAATAAGTCCTACAAGGAGTTGGAGTTTGAACGCATCAACTGGATTGGCGGAGCCCCGCCCGTTGAACAGGAAGGCGGAATCTGGGTTTATACAAAGGACAAGCATCCCGCGGGGTTTGGAAACCAGGATTGGGACCACGAAGACGTGCTGTATATCCAGGCTTCCCGTGAATACGAACATCAGGACATCGTCATCAGGAAATTGCAGGTGATCAGCGACGATGTGGTGAAAATCGTTGTTGACTGGGAGAAGGATATCGGGCGGGAGGCTCCGCCGCGCGATTGGGCAACCGTGGAAACGGGCGCGTTGGATGGGAAAAAGTTTGTTGTGGAAGACACTTCCGGGGAAAAGGTGAAACTCAAATAGTGAACCAGTTGGGGGATAACCGATGAGAAAGCTGCTCTCGTGCCTGATGATCGTTGGATTGATCTTTGCCGGCGGTTGCCTCCCTTTTGAGATTCCTTTTTCCAAATCTTCTTCCGAAGCGCAACAGGTTGAGAAGGAGAAAACCGAGAAAAAGCGGTTTATTCCCGAGGCTTTGAAGGGCGTGGACCTTCCACCCGCCGGCAAGTATGCGGGCGACAAATATGACTGGGCGAAAGTGAAAAAAGAGTTGGACCGCATTCCGAAGGATGCGACCGGAAGCCAGATTCTGAAAAAGTTTTATGAACTCGCCGCGGAGGACTATACTCCGTATTTTGAGTTCTACGAGACCTTCGATCCATCCAATATTGAAGTCACCCCCGGGCCGGGCGGATTGAAAAGCCTGAAGCTGCCGGAGCAAAAATCGGTCAACATCATGATCCTGGTGGATTCGAGCGGATCGATGGCCGGGAAAGTCGACGGCGGAGTAAAGATGGATCTGGCCAAAAATGCGGTGAAGGAATTTGCGGATCAGATGCCTAAAGGCGCCAATGTTTCTTTGGTCGCCTACGGGCACAAGGGGAGCAATCAAAGCAAGGACAAGGCGGTGTCCTGCAAGGGCATAGAGGAAGTGTTTCCGCTGGGCGCCTATGACGAAAAAAAGTTTAATCAGGCCCTGGACAAGTTCAAGCCCGTCGGCTATACCCCGCTGGCCGACAGTCTGAAATATGCCCACAAGAAACTGTCGAATCAGAAGAACGCCGAAAACATCGTTTATGTCGTGAGTGACGGAATCGAAACCTGCGGCGGGGACCCGGTGAAAGCCGCAAAAGAGCTCAATCAGTCGGATATCAAAGCCGTGGTCAACATCATCGGCTTTGATCTGGATGATGAAGGTCAGCGGCAGCTGAAGGCCGTTGCCGACGCCGGGGGCGGTGAATACAGCTCCGTCGATTCGAAGGTGGAGCTTGACGAGTACTTCAAGGAGGAACGTCGCCGCCTGTACAATGCCTGGGCCGAATGGGCCAGGAGACATTATAACGATGCCCAGAATGTGGCCCGGGAGAAAATGGATGAACTGGAACGGGTGACATCCGAGTTTCGGAGTGTGGCGGATCGGGAAGAACGGCGTTTTGACCGGATGAGCGAATACCTGGAAGAGGAGCGGGGGTTTGAATTTCAGCTCCTTTATAACCATGTGAAGCAGAAATACAGAGAACGGGCCGGATACTTGCGGGATTATCGCAACTACATGGAGAACAAACTTTGGCAACAGGTTCGGGATGAAAGGGATAAAGTCCAGGATCATGTGACGGACAAGCGCGACGAGGAGCAGGACAAGCTCTATTGAGACGGGAGGAGCGCCGTGAAGAACCCAAAGGATCAAGTTCCTTGGGTTCTTCATGTTTCCGCAGGTTCAGGATGTGCCGGCGGATCGGCGGCCGCACGTCGACCGCCGGTTTCTGGGCTTTTCCATCCCGCGGCTTTGCGGCAAAATCGTTGATCAGTGTCGGCGATTTGCTTATAATGTAGTGAGGGTTTCAACGCAAGGGTTTTGAAGTGAGTTCGGGTAGGAGGGAAGCGACCTCATGAAAGCTAGCTGGGAAAAGACCGAAAACAACCAGGGTGTCCTGACCGTCGAAGTGGACGGAGAGACGGTGGAAAAGGCCCTGAATCAGGCCTTTCGCAAGGTTGTCAAAAGGGTGACCGTGCCCGGTTTTCGCAAAGGCAAGGTTCCCCGTGCCATTTTTGAAAGGCGCTTTGGGGTCGAAGTGCTGTACGAGGACGCCCTGGATATTCTGCTTCCGGATGCTTACGCTTCGGCCGTGAAGGAGACGGGGATCGAGCCCGTCGATCGGCCGGAGATCGAAATTGAACAGATGGAGAAGGGAAAACCCCTCATCTTCAAGGCGACCGTCACCGTGAAGCCCGAAGTGAAGCTGGGCGAATACAAGGGGCTTGAGGTGCCGAAAAAGGATTTCGAAGTGAAGCCGGAAGATGTGGATGCCGAACTGGAGGCGATGCGAAAGCGGCAAGGCCAGCTGGAGGCCGTTGAAGACGGGACCGTGGAAAAGGGTGACCGGGTGATCATCGACTTCGAGGGCACCATCGACGGAAAGCCCTTTGAGGGCGGAAAAGCGGACGGCTTTTCGCTGGAAGTCGGTTCGGGCCGCATGATTCCCGGTTTCGAGGACCAGTTGATCGGCATGAAACCCGGGGAGGAAAAAACGATCACCGTCACCTTCCCCGAAGATTACCATGTAAAGGAATTGTCCGGCAAAGAAGCTTCCTTCCGGATCAAGCTGCACGAAATCAAGCGCCTGCGGCTGCCGGAATTGGATGATGAATTCGCCCAGGATGTCAGCGAATTCGACACCCTGGAAGAACTGAAAAAAGATATCGAGAATAAATTGAAAGAAAGGGCCAAACGGGAAGAAGAGGAATATCGCCGGAATCAGTTGGTGGAAATGGCCGCCGCCAATGCCGAGATCGATCTGCCTCCGGTCATGGTGGAACGCGAGATCGATCACATGCTGGAGCATTTCGAGCAGCATCTCAGGTTCCAGGGAATGAACCTGGAGATGTACAAACAGTTTTCCGGGAAGGACGACAAGGCCCTGCGCGAGGAGTTCCGCGAAGAGGCGGAGAAAAAGGTGCGCGCCAACCTCGTTCTGGAAGCCATCGCCAAGGAAGAGAACCTGGAAGTGACCGACGAGGAAATCGATGAGGAGCTGGAAAAACTGGCGGAACAGCTGAACCAGCCCAAGGACGAAGTGCGGCGCCTCCTGGAGGAACGCGACGGCCTGGAAGGCATTAAGAACCAGCTGCTCACGCGCAAGGCGGTCGACCTACTTGTATCCAACAGTAAAAATGCGGCATAATGAGTAGAGAGCGGTGGAAACGAGGCACGTATATCCATGCGTGCCTTGTTTTACAACCGTTCCGACCTTTGAGGGAAAGGGGTGTGGACGATGCCGTTGATTCCGATGGTGGTCGAGCAGACCAACCGGGGTGAACGCGCCTATGACATATATTCCCGGCTCCTGAAGGACCGGATCATTTTCATCGGAAGCCCGATCGACGACAACGTGGCCAATCTGGTCGTTGCCCAGCTGCTGTTCCTTCAGGCCGAGGATCCCGAGAAGGATATCAACTTGTACATAAACTCGCCGGGGGGCTCCGTGACGGCGGGGATGGCCATCTTTGACACCATCCAGCACATCAAGCCGGACGTCTCCACCATCTGCGTGGGCCTGGCTGCCAGCATGGGAGCGTTCCTGCTCGCGGCCGGAACGAAGGGCAAGCGTTTTGCCCTGCCCAACAGCGAGGTGATGATCCACCAGCCGCTGGGAGGCGTGCGCGGACAGGCGTCGGACATCAAGATCCATGCCGATTGGATCTTGCGGACTCGCCGAAAAATCAACGAAATTTTGTCGGAACGCACCGGCCAGCCGCTGGAGAAAATCGAGCGGGACACCGATCGGGACCACTTCATGGATGCCTACGAAGCCAAGGAATATGGCTTGATTGATGAAGTGATCACCCGGAGAGACCTCCGAAAGGGGTGATACCATGTTCAAGTTCAACGAGGAAAAAGGTCAGCTCAAGTGCTCCTTCTGCGGAAAATCCCAGGATCAAGTCCGAAAGCTGGTCGCCGGTCCGGGAGTTTACATCTGCGATGAGTGCATCGAGCTGTGCAATGAGATCGTCGAGGAGGAGCTGGGAGGCGAAGAGGACTTCGACCTCAGCAACCTGCCCAAACCCCAGGAAATCCGGGATATCCTCGATCAATACGTCATCGGGCAGGACCATGCCAAGAAGGCGCTGTCCGTGGCCGTTTACAACCATTACAAGCGGATCAACAGTTCCGCCAAAATGGATGACGTGGAACTGCAGAAGAGCAATATCATCATGATCGGCCCCACCGGAAGCGGAAAAACCCTTTTGGCCCAGAGCCTTGCCCGCATCCTCAACGTTCCCTTTGCCATCGCCGACGCCACATCCCTTACCGAAGCCGGATACGTCGGGGAGGATGTGGAGAACATCCTTCTGAAACTGATCCAGGCGGCGGATTACGATGTGGAGAAGGCGGAACGGGGGATCATTTACATCGACGAAATCGACAAGGTCGCCCGGAAATCGGAAAATCCCTCCATCACGCGGGATGTATCGGGCGAGGGAGTGCAGCAGGCCCTGCTCAAGATCCTGGAGGGGACCATCGCCAGCGTTCCGCCGCAGGGCGGCCGGAAGCACCCCCATCAGGAGTTTATCCAGATCGACACCAGCAACATCCTGTTCATCTGCGGCGGGGCCTTTGACGGCCTGGAGCAGATCATCAAACGCCGCATCGGCAAAAAGGTGATCGGCTTTGGCACGGACAGCTCGACCGCCGATTTGAAGCCCGGGGAATATCTGAAAATGGTTTTGCCCGAGGATCTGCTTCGGTTTGGGCTGATTCCGGAGTTTGTGGGCCGTCTGCCGGTCATCACCACGCTGGAGCCCCTGGATGAAGCGACTTTGGTCCGAATCCTGAAGGAACCCAAAAACGCGCTGGTGAAACAGTATCAGAAATTGATGGAGATGGACGGCGTTGAACTGGTGTTTGAGGAGGAGGCCCTTGAGACGATCGCCGCGGAGGCGATCAAGCGGAACACCGGGGCCCGGGGCCTCAGGGCGATCATCGAGTCGATCATGCTCGATGTGATGTTTGAACTGCCTTCCCGGGACGATGTGACCAAGTGCGTGGTGACGAAGGAAAGCGTCCTGAACAAGGTGGGTCCCCGCCTCACCACCCGCGAAGGCCGCGTCATCGAAGAAAAGAAAGAAGAAAGCGCCTGATGGATCAAAAGACAGCCGCTCGCAAACGCGGGCGGCTGTCTTTTTGTGCCATCTTGTCGGAGGTGACTATCCCCATTTTCCCCCGGCCATACTATGCGTGAAGATGAGGGACTGGTTCCGGCGCATATTTGGTTCGGGAGGAATGGGATGTGAACTGGACGGTATTTTTGATGCTGCTGCAGGTGTTTTTCTCGGTGGTCATCGGTTTGTACTTTTGGAACCTGCTCAAAAACCAGCAAACCAGCCGGACGGCCATCGACCGGGAATCGCGCAAGGAAATGGAGAAACTTCAAAAATTGCGCGCCATCTCCCTGACGGAGCCCCTTTCGGAAAAGACGAGGCCGACTTCGGTGGACGAGATTATCGGACAAGAGGAGGGGGTGAAGGCCCTGGCGGCGGCCCTGTGCGGCCCCAATCCGCAACACGTGATCATCTACGGGCCGCCGGGAGTCGGCAAAACCGCCGCCGCGCGCGTCATTCTGGAAGAGGCGAAGAAAAATCCCCTTTCTCCCTTTAATGCCGAATCCAAATTCGTGGAGATCGACGCCACCACCGCCCGGTTTGACGAGCGGGGCATTGCGGATCCCCTGATCGGTTCGGTCCACGATCCCATTTATCAGGGGGCGGGAGCGATGGGAGTCGCCGGAATTCCCCAGCCCAAGCCGGGAGCGGTCACCAAGGCCCACGGCGGCGTTCTCTTCATCGATGAGATCGGGGAACTGCATCCCATCCAGATGAATAAGCTTTTAAAGGTGTTGGAAGACCGCAAGGTGTTCCTGGAAAGCGCCTATTACAATCCGGAGGATTCCAACATCCCATCCCACATCCACGACATTTTCCAAAACGGGTTGCCCGCCGACTTCCGCCTGATCGGGGCGACCACCCGCATGCCCGAGGAGATTCCGCCGGCGATCCGTTCCCGGTGCGTGGAGATTTTCTTCCGACCCCTCCGGGCGAAGGAGATCGGCGAGATAGCCCGCCAAGCCCTGAAACGGACGGGGGTTCGCTTTGAGGAAGAAGTGATCCGGATCATCCAAAAATATGCCACCAACGGCCGGGAAGTGGTCAACATCGTGCAGACCGCCGTCGGCCTGGCCTTCACGGAGAAACGAAACCAGGTCCTTGCCTCCGATGTGGAATGGGTGGTGCACAACAGCCAGCTGTCCCCCCGTCCGGAGCTCAAGATGCCGGATTCTCCCCAAGTGGGGGTGGCGACGGGCCTGGCCGTTTCCGGCCCCAACATGAGCACCCTGCTGGAGGTGGAGGTGACGGCGGTTCCGGCGGAGAGGAAGGGCGGGGGAAGCCTGCGCATCACGGGCGTGGTCGACGAGGAGGAACTGGGGGGCGGATCCCGGACGCTGCGTCGGAAAAGCATGGCCAAGGGCTCCGTGGAAAATGTGATGACTGTGCTCCGGAGGAACGGTTTTTCTCCGGATGATTACCACCTGCACGTCAATTTTCCGGGAGGCGTGCCCGTCGACGGGCCCTCGGCCGGCGTGACGATCGCCGCGGCCATCGTTTCGGCGATCCGGGGGATTCCGGTGGACAACCGGCTGGCCATGACCGGGGAACTGAGCATTCACGGCCGGGTCAAACCGGTGGGCGGGGTGGTGGCCAAGGTGGATGCCGCCCGTCAGGCAGGGGCCTCGCGCGTGATCATCCCGGAGGAAAATATGCAGAGCCTGTTCGGGCAGATGGAAGGGATCGAGGTCATTCCGGTCCGCCGGTTGGAGGAGGTATTGGATCTTGCATTGCTCAAGGAGGAAACCGTGGAAAGGGAGCGTTCGCTTCCGGCGCCCCGGGGAATCCTTAGCGCCTCCACCACCCCGGTATGACTTCCGCGCATCCCATCCATACGGTGGATGTGATATAATAGGGAAAAGCCGAACATCTTTTCCGATGCTTGTGGGTTGCCGGTCGTATCCCGCCGTTGGGACCGGCTTTCCTTTTCAATGGAATCGTTGATCTTCTTTTTGACCCACACCTGCACTGGAGGTGCACCGAAAGCTGTGAAATCCGAAGAACTGGTACTCCCTCTGTTGCCTCTTCGCGGGTTGATCGTATATCCCAGCATGGTACTTCATCTGGACGTGGGGCGGGAAAAATCGGTCAAGGCCCTGGAACAGGCCATGGTGGACGACAATTCGATTTTGCTTTCTTCCCAGCGTGAAGTTCACATCGAAGATCCCAAACCGGAAGATATATACAAAATGGGAACCATCGCCCGGGTGCGACAGATGCTGAAGCTTCCCAACGGAACCATTCGCGTTCTGGTGGAAGGGCTTCACAGGGCCAAAATTTTGGAGTATCTCCGCGATGACGATTTTTTCCAGGTGCGGGTCGAGCGGATCGTGGTCGAGGAGAAAACCGATCTCCATCTCGAAGCCTTGATGCGCTCCGTCCTGGATCATTTTGAACAGTATCTGCGCCTGTCCAAAAAGGTGTCCCCGGAGACCTTCTCCGCCGTCTCCGATATCGACGAACCGGGCCGGCTGGCGGATGTGATCACCTCCCATCTGCCCCTGAAACTTGCCGACAAGCAGAAGATCCTGGAGACGATCGACATCAAGGAACGGCTGGAAACCCTGCTCCAGATCATGAACAACGAGCGGGAAGTCCTGGAGCTGGAGCGGAAAATCAGCCAACGGGTCAAGAAACAGATGGAAAAGACCCAGAAGGAATATTATCTGCGCGAGCAGATGAAGGCGATTCAGCGGGAGCTGGGGGAAAAGGAAGGTCGGCTCGGGGAGGTGGAGGAACTCCGCAACCAGCTGAAGGAGTTGGACGCCCCCGATTACGTCAAGGAAAAGGTGGAAAAGGAGATCGATCGCCTTGAAAAGATTCCCACCACGTCGGCGGAGGGGGGCGTCATCCGCACCTACGTGGAGTGGCTTCTGAATCTCCCCTGGAGGAAGGAGACGGTAGACGATCTCGACCTGAAAAAGGCGGAACAGATTCTGGATGAGGACCATTACGGCCTGGAGAAGGCGAAGGAACGGGTGTTGGAATACCTGGCCGTGCAAAAGATGGTGAAGCGTTTGAAGGGGCCCATTTTATGCTTTGTCGGGCCGCCGGGGGTGGGAAAAACCTCCCTTGCCCGCTCCATCGCCAGGGCCCTGGGCCGCAAATTCGTAAGGGTTTCCCTGGGCGGCGTCCGGGATGAGGCGGAGATCCGCGGCCACCGGCGCACCTATGTGGGCGCGTTGCCGGGCCGGATCATTCAGGGGATGCGGACGGCGGGGACGGTCAATCCGGTCTTCCTGCTGGATGAAATCGACAAGATGTCGATGGATTTCCGCGGCGATCCCTCCGCCGCCCTGCTGGAAGTCCTCGATCCGGAGCAGAACAACGCCTTCAGCGATCATTACATTGAAATCCCCTACGATTTGTCCAAGGTGATGTTTATCACGACGGCCAACGCGATACACAATATTCCCCGCCCCCTGTTGGACCGGATGGAGGTCCTGTACATTTCGGGTTACACCGAACTGGAGAAGGAAAAGATCGCCCGGCAGTATCTGATTCCCAAGCAGCGCAAGGAGCACGGCCTGTCCGAGGATCAGTTCCGGATCAACACCAACGCCATCCGCAAGATCATCCGGGAGTACACCCGGGAAGCGGGGGTCCGCAACCTGGAGCGGACCATCGGGACCCTTTGCCGGAAAGCGGCCAGGGAGCTCGTCAGCGGAAAGAAAAAGAGGACCGTCATCACCGCGCGCAATCTTTCCCGCTATCTCGGGGCGGAACGGTACCGGTACGGCCGGGCCGAGGAGGAGGACCAGATCGGCGCCGCCACAGGTCTTGCCTGGACCGAGGCGGGGGGAGACACGCTGAACATCGAAGTGACGGTTCTTCCGGGCAAGGGTCAATTGACCCTGACCGGGAAACTGGGGGATGTGATGAAGGAATCGGCACAGGCCGCTTTCAGCTACATCCGGTCCCGGGCGAAGGAATTGGACATCGATCCGGATTTCCACGAAAAGCATGACATTCATATTCACGTCCCGGAGGGGGCGATCCCCAAAGACGGTCCGTCGGCGGGAATCACCATGGCGACCGCTCTGGTGTCCGCCCTGACGCGGATTCCGGTTTCGCGGGAGGTGGCCATGACCGGAGAGATCACCTTGAGGGGGCGCGTCCTGCCCATCGGAGGGCTGAAGGAGAAGACCCTGGCGGCGCACCGGGCCGGAATCTCTCACGTGATCATTCCCAGCGAAAACAAGAAGGATCTGGAGGAGATTCCCAAGAGCGTCCGCAGGGATTTGACCTTCTCCCTGGTGAAACATATGGATGAAGTGCTTCAACTGGCGCTGGTGAGGGAGAATTCCGATGAGCGGAATCAAAGCTGAATATGTCGGGAGCGCGGTGAAGCCCGATCAATATCCCCGGGACGCCCTGCCCGAGATCGCTTTGGCCGGGCGTTCCAACGTGGGAAAGTCTTCCTTGATCAACCGCTTGGTCAACCGCCGGAAATTGGCCCACACCAGCAGCAAGCCGGGAAAGACCCAGACGATCAATTTTTATAAGATCGATGACCGGTTTTATCTGGCGGACATGCCGGGCTACGGTTTCGCCCGGGTCTCCAAGGCGGTGAAAGCCGCCTGGGGGAGGATGATTGAGCATTATCTGACGAATCGGAAAGAGCTGCGGGGGATTGTTCACATCATCGATCTGCGCCATCCTCCGACGGCCGACGACCGCCAGATGTACGATTGGCTGAAACACATCGGGCTTCCGGCGATTGTTGTTGCCACCAAGGCGGACAAGATTTCCCGCGGCCGCTGGCAAGCGCATTTAAAACAGGTGCGGGAAGGGCTTTCCCTCCGCCCCGGGGATCCCCTGATCCTGTTTTCCGCCCAGACCGGTCAGGGGAAGGAAGAGTTGTGGCGCGCCATCCGGGAATGGCTCTGATTTGTTCTTGACCGGCTGCCGGGAGCGGTATATAGTGATGCTGTGGAGTTCAGCGAGGGTTTGTCCCTTTCGGATCGCCTGCTTCGGGCGATATTTTTTTGTCGCGGGGCGTTGTGCCGGTCCGGGCGAGGGATCCGGTTGACCCGGTTTCCGCCGGGGCAAACGTTGAATATGTTATGAAATGAAACGCATTTCCTGATGACGGGGATTGGAAAGGTTGGGTGAGAATGAAAAGAAAGCTGCGCGTCGCTGTGTTGTTCGGCGGGAAATCGGGGGAACACGAGGTGTCGCTGATGTCGGCGGCCTCCCTCATTCGTTCGATGGACCCCGAAAAATACGAAGTGTTGCCGGTCGCCATCGACAAGAAGGGAAAGTGGCAGCTGCGGGATAAGGCCGCCGCCTTTTTGGAAGGCAAGGTGGAAAGGGGATTGTTGGAAGCGATTCAAAAAGATGCTCCTTCCGCGCCGCCTGCCCTGGTGGAGGAAAAATCTCTGGCTCCCTTGGACTTCGAGCAGATCGACGTGGTGTTCCCCGTGCTTCACGGAACGTACGGGGAAGACGGCACGGTTCAGGGGCTGCTGGAACTGGCCCAGGTTCCCTATGTGGGGGCGGGGGTTCTCGCGTCGGCGGTGGGGATGGACAAGGTCATAATGAAAAAGGTGTTTGCCCAGGAGGGCATTCCCCAGGTTCGCTTCACCCACTTTATGCGCCACGAAATGAAGCAGTTGGAACGGGTGGTGGCGGAGGTGGAGGAGACCTTCGGCTATCCCTGCTTCGTCAAGCCGGCCAATCTGGGATCCAGCGTGGGCGTTTCCAAGGCCAAGGACAGGGAGAGCCTGATCCAAGCGATGAGATTGGCGGCCCGGTATGACCGGAAGGTGATCGTGGAGGAGTTTGTCCCCGCCCGGGAAGTGGAGGTGGCCGTTCTGGGCAATGATCATCCGGTTGCCTCCGTTCCGGGAGAAATCATTTCTTCCAACGAATTTTACGATTATCGGGCGAAGTACATCGACGGGAAGTCGGAAATGCGCATTCCGGCGGAATTGCCCAAGGACACGGCGGAGGAAGTGAGAAGCCTGGCGATCAAATGCTTCCGGGCGATTGACTGCGCCGGGCTGGCCCGCGTCGACTTCTTCATCCGGAAGGACAATCACCAGGTTCTGGTCAATGAAATCAACACCATGCCCGGTTTCACCCAGTTCAGCATGTACGCCAAGCTGTGGGAGCACTCGGGCCTCAGTTATCCCGAGCTGGTCGACCGGCTGATCCAACTGGCGATCGAACGCCATCGGGAGAAGGAACAGCTGGTCACGACGTACGAAGTGGATGAATGATTCCGCAAAAAAAGGAGCCGCCCCGGCGGCTCTTTTTATTTGCACCCGGTGCCGTCAGGCCTTTTTGGTGATGAGGAAAATCCCCAGCACCACCAACAGCACGGGCCAGTAATTGTTGAGGGAACCGGCAACCCCCGGGAGTCCCGGCCAGGCGGCGATGCCCGTCAGGATCAACAGAATACCGATGATTCCGCTTCGACGGTCCTTCTGGCTGGCGAACACCAACAGGAAGGAAGCTCCGACGATGATGAACAGGAAAAACCAGTGATCCGGCCACCCGTCCACATTGGCTTGCCCCCACATGTGCAGGCTCAATCCGGTCAAAAGGCCCGCCCACAGCATCAGGGTTCGGTTGGAACGGAAGTGGGCGATCAGGAGCATGACGGCTCCGGTCAAAAACAGGATGAACTCCCAGCTGCCGAACCGCTCGGCGATGGGAAGATCGATTTTTCGAAGCAGCAGCAGCAAACCGACGACGATCAATAAAATCCCCACAACGTTCGCACGAATCATCCGGTATTCCGCTCCTCTTTTTGTTTTTTCTCATTTTTCTAATGGGCGGCGGGAAAAGGCGGGGGTGGGGCCGGTGGCAAGTTTCCGTTTCCGACCTTCTTTCACATGCTTCCTCCAAACCGGCGGCCATTCGATTTCCGCCAGCACCATTCCGACGAAGATGAGGAAGCAACCGGCCAAGGTGCGGCCTTTGAGCGCCACATCCATCCACCAGTAATCCGCCAAGGCGGCAAACACGGGCTCCATGGCAAAGATCAGGGCCACGCGGGTCGGAGTGGTGAACTTTTGAAAGTGGGTTTGGGCGAGATAGGCCAAGGAGGTGGCCAAAAAGGCCGTGACCAACAGGGCGCCGGAGACGGCCGGCACCGACCACGCGCCTTCCTCAAGCGCCCTTTTCCAGGGTTCGAACAGAAGGGAGCACCCGCCGCTCAAGAGCGCCACGGTGAAGATCTGGACCGTGACCAGATGCAGCGTTTCAACCTTCGGCGCGTATTTGGCCGTGTAGACGATCTGCAGTCCAAAGGCGACGGCGCAAAAAAGGGCGAGGATGTCGCCGCGGTTGATCGATGAGAAGTCGGCGAAGGCCAGCAGATACAAGCCCGTCACCGCCAGCAGGACGCCGGCCACGGCGGTGGGACGGGGTTTCATCCCCAGCAGCACCAGGGACCAGAGCGGAACCAAAGCGACGGACAATCCGGTCAAAAAGCCGGATTTTCCCGAGGTTGTATACAGCAGGCTGAAGGTTTGCAGGGCATACCCCAGAAAGAGCCACATCCCGATAAAGGCTCCGACGGTCACGTGCCGAAGCGGAATGCGGTAGGAGACGCCCCTCCACCGGAAAAAGAGGAGGAGGAACATCCCCGCCAGGCTGAAACGGACAGCCAAAAAGGTGAAAGGCGGCAGTGTTTCGATGGCGTTTTGGACCAGTACGAAGGTCGTTCCCCAGATAAAGGCGACCAAAAGCAGAACGGAATCGGCGATCCACCGGTGGGCGACGCTGTTCAAACATTCTCCTCCTCTTCTTCACCTTTCAATATCTTTCTTCATCTTACCACAATTGCTAGAAATGTGGGGTGGGATTCCCCGTCGAGAGAGGGGGAAAATCGTCGATGAAAAGGGAGGAATTAAGGGGGAGGATCGAGAAAGGTTTAAGCAAAAAGAAGGATTTTTTAATATTTACTTCCCCAACTATTTAAGGCGATGGAAGGATTCGCGATGGAGGTTCGAAGCTTGGCCTCTCTGTTGAGATGGGGCGTCACGGCGGTCGGATGGATCGCGATGATCATTTCTTTATTTGTCGTTCCGCCTTTTTATTGGGGATGGATCCATCTGATCCTGCTGGCCTGCTTGCTCTTCATAACGGAATATTTTCCTTTTCCCCAGGACGGGGGCCGGGTGACGGCGCACTTTCCCCTGCTGTTTACGCTCTGCTTTTTGTATTCGCCGGGAGTGGCCGGACTGATATTCGTGGATGTTCTGCTTCTGGTCACGTGGCTCCGCCGCCAATCCTTCTCCCGCGCCCTGTTTCGGACCGGCTACACGCTAATCGGCCTGATTTCCGCCTACCTGGTCTTGATCGAAGGGGTCCCTTTTCTTCTGCCCGGCGTTTCAACGGTTTCCGTCATGATCGGGAAGCTGGCCGTGTTCGCCGTCGTGTACGAACTCGTCAGCAAGGGGATCCGGGACATCCTGGAGCGGGCGGCAAATCCCCGGTACAACAGGTGGTGGTGGCGGGGAGGCCTGGAGCCCGCCTTGATGATCGGCACTTCTCTCTACAGCGCCGGAATCATCCTGATGGGGGAACAGGGGCGCGACACGGACCCCCTGTCCATCGCCTTTTTCTTCTCCCCCCTGGTGGCCTTTTCCATCTTGTCCAACGTGATCGCCCGCTTGGCCCGGCAGAAGCGAAAGATGGAGCTGTTGTTCTCGATCACGATGGGAATCAACAGGAGTTTGGACTTGCGTGAAGTGATGAACAAGACCTTGATGCTCCTGACCGACGTGGTGCACTATTCCTACGGCATCGTCTATCTGCTCCGGGATGACAGGCTGATACCGGAGGTGGTGTCCGGGGAAGGGGAGGTGGACGATCTCAAACAACCCATCCCGCTGTCCCGGGGGTTGAGCGGATGGGTGGCGGAACAGGCAGAGCCGGTTCGGGTGATCGACGCCCGGCGCGATCCCCGCTGCCAGAAGGAGCCGATGGTGGAAAAAGGGGTCCAGTCGCTCCTCGTCGTTCCCCTCGTCCTGGACGGCCATGTGATGGGGGTCATCACCCTGGGGAAGGACGAGACCCACGGTTTTGAAGAGTTGGATCTGTCCTTCCTCGCCGTTTTGGCCAGCCAGGCGGTGATCGCCATGCGCAATGCCCGCCTGGTGGAGGAGCGGGAGCGCCGGATTCTGGCGGAAGAGCGAAACCGGATGGCGCGCGAAATCCACGACGGGCTGGCGCAATCGGTGGCCGGGGTCCTGATGAAGACGGAAACGGCCATAAGGCTGTTCGACTCCCAGCCGCAGCAGGTGAAACAGTGGCTTGTGGAATGCAGGAGCAAACTGCGGGAGAGCCTGAAGGAAATCCGCTATTCGATCACCGCCCTCCGCCCGTCCCCCGCGGTGCGGGCGGGGCTCTTGCCCGCCCTGGAGAAGCGGGTCTTAGATCACCAGTCGGAGACGGGTCAAAAAGCCAGCCTTCAGGTGAAGGGCACGCCCTACTCCCTTCCTCCGCTGGTGGAAGAGGGGATTTACAAGGTTTGCCATGAGGCCCTGAACAACGCGGCGAAGCACGCCCAGGCGGAGAAGGTGCGGGTGGTTCTCCGCTACGCCGAGTCGGAAGTGTGGCTCGTGGTCCAGGACGACGGGATCGGTTTCTCCCTCGGCCAGGCGGTGGCCAAGGCGGAAGCCAACAACCGTTACGGCATTACCGGCATGAATGAACGGGCCCAGCAATTGGGGGCCGTCCTGCAGTTCATCACCAGCCCCGGGCGGGGCACCCGGGTGGTCATGAAAGTTCCAGTGAAAAAGGAGGAAAAACCAAAACATGCCCATCAAAGTGTTACTGGTTGATGATCATGCGGTTTTGCGAGACGGACTGTCCAGCCTGATCAGCCTTGAACCCGACATGGAGGTGGTGGGGGAGGCCCGTGACGGCGAAGAGGCGATCAATCTGGTGGAAAGCACTCGGCCGGACGTGGTGCTGATGGATATCAACATGCCGGGCATGAGCGGGGTGGAGGCGATCCGTCGGATTCACGCCAAGCATCCCCAGGTGGCGGTTTTGGTTTTGACCATGTACGACCGGGACGAATATCTGTATGAATCCATCCGGGCGGGAGCGACCGGTTACCTTCTGAAGGACGCCCCTTCCGGGGACGTGATCGCCGCGGTCCGTTCCGCCTACCGGGGAGAATCCACCCTGCATCCGGTCATGGCCCGGAAATTGCTGGACAATTTGAGCGGCGGGGAGCGGAGGATGGAGCGCGGCGGGGGAGACGATTTCCTCACCCCGCGGGAACTGGATGTCTTGAAGTGGATGGTGAAGGGGCTGAGCAACAAGGAAATTGCCGAACAGTTGTTCATCAGCGACAAGACGGTGAAAATCCACGTAAGCAACATCTTCAAGAAATTGGGTGTCAAAAGCCGGTCCCAGGCCATCATCTACGCCATCCAACACAACTTGGTGGAGCTGGAACAGTAGCCAAGAAAAAGGCCCTTTCGCTGCGAAAGGGCCTTTGTTTATCCGCCGGCTTCCCGATGCCTCAGGAGATGCCTTTCCACCCGGGAGACGGCCAGGTACATGAGCGTTGCCAACAGCGCCACGATCAAAAGGTTCAACATGACGAGGGTCAGGTTGAACACCTGGAACCCGTAGATGATGAGATATCCCAGGCCCGCCTTGGACACGAGGAATTCTCCGACGATGACCCCCACCCAGGACAGGCCGACATTGACTTTGATCGCCGCGATCAGATCGGGGATGCTGGAAGGGAAAATGATTTTGACGAACAGCTGGGAGCGCGTCGCCCCGAGGGCGCGGGCCAGGATGAGATGATCGGGGTTGGCGCTTTTGAAGCTCTGGTGCATGACCAGCGTGGTGATGATGATGGTGATGGCCACGCCCATGGCGATGATCGATCCGTATCCGGCGCCGATGGCGACGATGAACAGGGGTCCCAGGGCCACCTTGGGCATGCTGTTGAGGACCACCAGGTAAGGGTCCAATACCCGCGAGAGCATGGGCGAGGCCCAGATCAGCGTGGCCAGGGCGGTGCCGGCCGCCGTCCCGATCGCAAATCCGATCAGCGTCTCCACGAGGGTGACCGCGATGTGGTGCAGCAGCTCGCCGGAGACGGTGAGATTCACCGCCAGATTCCACATCAGACTGGGACTGGAGAACAAGAAGGGATCGATCACCCTTTCCCGGGCGGCCCACTCCCATCCGATGATGAAAAGGAGGAGGATGGCCGTCCGGTAAAAGGCGATTTTCCACTCCCGAAGCCGCATTCGGCGCAGGTGTTCGGCGTGCAGGGGCGACACCGCCCCCCGCTCCAGCCATCTTTTGATCCCATCGATCATGGCTGTTCCAACTCCTTCCACAATTCATTGAAGCGGCTTCTGAACAGGGGGTGGCTGCGCGCTTCCAGGGGATCGGCCCTGCGGACCTCCTCGGGCAAGGTGATCATGCGCCGGATCCGTCCCGGCCTGCGGGATAGGACGACGATCCGGTCCGCGAGGGCCAGGGCCTCCTCCAGATCGTGGGTGATGAGCACCGTGGTGATTTTGTGCTGCCTGCGGATGGAGGCGAGGAGCCTTTCCAGATGCAGTTTGTTCTGGTAATCGACCGCCGAAAAGGGTTCATCCAGAAGGAGAATGTCCGGCTGGACGGCCATGGTTCGGACCAGGGCGACCCGTTGCCGCATTCCGCCGGAAAGCTGGGATGGATAGTGGTGCATCACGGAACCCAATCCCATTTCCCCGAGCAGGTAACGGGCGTGTTCCAGGGTTTTCAGGCTCTTTTTCCCCCGAATTTCCAGCCCCAGGGCGATGTTTTCCTCCACAGTCCGCCACTCCAAAAGGCCGTCCCGCTGCAACATGTAGCCGATGCGGGGGGAGGGGCCCTTCACGGGCTCCCCGAACAGGCGGATCTCCCCCGACGTGACCGGCATCAGGCCGGCGATCAGGGAGAGAAGCGTGCTTTTGCCGCATCCGCTGGGTCCGACGACGGCCACCATCTCGCCGGGGGCGACGTGGAGGGTGATCGGCCCCAGAGCGTGACGTTCGTCCTGCCTTGTCAGATACGTTTTGGTCACATGATCGATCTCAATCGCATCGATCGGTGTCATGGCGATTCCCCCTGACCGGAGTGCTTGTTTGCGCCCGTCAATCCAGTTCTTCCATCACCGCTTCCGCGATGTCCGTGCGCACGATTTTCTCATACGGGATGTTGCCGGGAAGTTCCCCCGCCTGGCGCATCACTTCCAACAGGTGTTCGTATTCCGGCCGTTCGATAATCGGATCCGGCGCCCAGGATTCCTGGGATTGATACCGCTTCACGACCCGGATGAGAACTTCGGGGTCGGTATCGGTAAAATAAGGGGAAATGGCGTCGCTGATCTCTTCGGGCGAATGCTCATGGGTCCACTTTTGGGCCCGGTGAAGGGCGCGCACAAAGCGGCGAATCACTTCCGGGCGCTCTTCGATGAATTGGGCCCGGGTGATGTAGGCGGTGTAGGGAAGTTTTCCGCTGTCGACGCCGAAGGAGGCGACGACATATCCTTTTCCTTCCTTCTCCAGCATGGAAGCGGTCGGCTCAAACAGTTGCGCAAAATCGCCCGTGCCGGAGGCAAAGGCGCTTCCCAGGTTTTTGTAGTCCACGTTTTGGATGATCTTTACATCCTTGTGGGGATTTAAGCCGTTTTTGCGCTGGACATATTCGCTCACCATCTGGGGCATTCCCCCCTTTCGCTGGCCGAGCAGGGCCTTTCCGCGAAGATCGCTCCAGCGAAAGTTTTCCATCGGTTCCCTCGATACCAGGAAGGAGCCGTCCGTTTGGGTCAACTGGGCGAAGGCGGTGACCGGACTGGACGCCCCGCGGGCGTTGACATAAACGGCCGCCTCGACGCCGACCAGAACGATGTCCGCATCCCCGGACAAGAGGGCGGTCATCGTCTTATCTCCGCCAAAGCCGTTGGACAGCTGGATATCCAGACCTTCCTCTTCGAAAAATCCCTTGGACAGGGCAACGTATTGGGGAGCGTAGAAGGGTGAACGGGTCACCTCCACGACGCGGAGGGTTTCCAGCCGGTTCTCTTCCGAGGGAAGAAGGGCCTTTACGATCCCACCGATCACCGCCAGGCCGATGACCACCGCGGCGGCGATGACCCATTTGCGGGACAGGCTGGGCATGGCTTCGTCCTCCTTTGTTGGATCTGGGCTAATGTCATCGTATGCCCCGGATTCAAAATCTGTTCAAAGGTGTCGACTTTTTGCCGGAATGGCCTGTGCTATAATGGGGATAGACTGAAAAAACGGGAATGATAAAGATCACACCTTTTGTGGGAAAGGTTTCAGCGGGAATGGTCACTTTTGTCCCGGCAATCGGGGTGATTGGATGCACATCATGGCGTTAGGGCTGAATCATCGGACGGCTCCGGTGGAACTGCGCGAGCGGCTGGCCTTCTCCGAAGAGGCTCTGGAGGAGGCGCTGACGCGGTTGCGCCACACCAAAAGCATTCTGGAATGCACGATTTTAAGCACCTGCAACCGGATGGAATTGTACGCCGTTTGCGATCAGCTTCACACGGGGGAGTACTATCTCAAAACCTTTCTGGAAGAGTGGTTCGGCGTACCCCGGGAGGAATTCGCCGACCACCTGTATGTGAAGCAAGACGAAGAGGCCGTGCGCCATCTGTTCCTGGTGGTGTGCGGACTGGATTCGATGATCATCGGAGAAACGCAAATTCTCGGCCAAGTGAAATCGGCCTTTTTGACCGCCCAAAGGCACGGGGCGACGGGAACGCTGTTCAATACCCTGTTCAAACAGGCCGTCACCCTCGGAAAGCGGGTGCACGCCGAGACCGAAATCGGGCAGAACGCCGTATCGGTCAGCTATGCGGCGGTGGAGCTGGGGAAAAAGCTGTTCGACGGATTTTCCGGGAAGACGGTGTTGTTGGTCGGAGCGGGAAAAATGGGGGAGTTGACCGCAAAGCACTTCCACGAGGCCGGGGCGGACCGGGTGATCGTGATCAACCGCACCCTGGAGAAGGCGGTGAAGGTGGCCAAGCGTTTCAACGGGGAAGCCCGCCCCTTCGACCGGTTGGTCGATTCCCTGCGAGAGGCGGATATTGTGGTCTCGTCCACGGGTTCCTCCGATGCGGTGATTCGCCGGGAGATGGTGTCCGAAGCGGTCCGCTTCCGCCAAGTCCCTCTTTTTTTGATCGACATCGCCGTGCCGAGGGACGTGGAGCCCTCGGTTCATGAACTGGAACAGGTCTACCTCTACAATATCGACGATCTGGAGGGAATTGTGGAGGCCAATCTCGTTCTGCGGCGGAAAGAAGCGGAGAAAGTGAAAGGGTGGATCGAGGAGGAAATGGTCCGCTTCCAGGAGTGGCTCCAAACTCTGGGCGTCGTGCCCCTCATCTCCGCCCTTCGGGAAAAGGCGATCGCTATTCAGGAGGAGACGATGCGGAGCATCGAGCGGAAGCTTCCGGATTTGACCGAACGGGAGCGCCGGGTGATCCGGAAGCACACGAAGAGCATCGTCAACCAGCTTCTGCGCGATCCGATCCTTCGCATCAAGGAGATGGCGGCGGGCCCGGATCGGGAAGAAGCGCTGGAGTTGTTCGTCCAGCTGTTCGCCCTGGAGGATCGCCTGCCCTCAGACGAGGAAACCGCCCGGAACGGGGAGACGCTGGCTGCCCGCCTTTCTTCCCGGCTGGGCAGGCCCGCATACGCCGGAACCGATTTCCCGACGCGCTCGTAAGGGGGAGCCGTCGTGTTTACCGAGCGGTGGTTTGTCGATCTCATCATTTATTTATATGCGTTCAGCCTGCTCTTTTCTTTCTCGGATCTGTTCCACCCGAACCGGAGGATCCAGCGGTTGGCCCTGGGGCTTTTGGTGGCGGTGTGGCTCTCCCAAACCCTTTTTTTCGCGTTTCGCCTGGCGTCGTGGTTTCCGGCGCTCACTTCCTTTGATGCCCTGTTTTTCTATTCCTGGGTCCTGATCACGCTCACCCTGGTGATCAACGCCGCCTATCGAATGGATCTGTTTGTCTTCTCGGCCAATTTGATCAGTTTTGTCGTCATGGCGGTCAATCTGTTCGTCGCCAGGGATTCCGGAAGCCCGGCATCGGAAATCCTGCTGTCAGAGCTGGTGTTCATCCACGTCACCATGGCGTTCGTGGCCTATGCCGCCTTTTCCCTGTCCGCGGTTTTCGCGGCTTTTTACCTGATCGGAAACTTTCTGCTGAAGCGGAAGAAATGGAATCGGGTGCTGCGCCTTTTGCCCAGCCTGGACCGCCTGCATTCCTTTTTCCACCGCTGGGTGATGATCGGCGTTCCCCTCATGCTCCTGTCGATGATTTTGGGGCTGGTCTGGCTTCACCAGAAGGTTCCGGAAACGCCCTGGTACGATCTCAAGATTGCCGGTTCTCTGCTGGTGCTCATCGCCTACGGCTTGCACCTGTATTTCCGGCTGTCGGGCCGGTGGCGGGGGCGCAGGTTGGCTTGGTGGAATTTGCTCTCTTTTTTTACCGTCTTGTTGAACATGTCGATTTCCGGAACCGGCGTTTCTTTCCACCGATGGTTGTAGAGGAGCGAAGAGAGATGACACAACATCTTTACCCGATGATGATCGATCTCACCGGCCGGCGTTGCCTTGTCGTGGGCGGGGGGACGGTGGCCGAGCGAAAGGTGGCCTCCCTTTTGGCCGGAGGCGGCGATGTGGTCGTGGTGAGCCCTTCCTTGACATCGGGGCTGATGGATCGCTTCCGGGCCGGGGAAATCGAATGCCGTCTCCGTCCCTACCGCCGGGAGGACGGAGAGGGTTGCTTTCTGGTAATCGCCGCCACCGACAAGGAGGCGGTAAACCGGCAAGTGTACGAGGATGCCCGGGCCCGGGGGCAGTGGATCAACGTCGTGGACCGACCCGATCTGTGCAATTTCATCGTGCCTTCCGCCGTCCGTCGGGGAAGGCTGACGATCGCCGTTTCCACCGCAGGAGCCAGCCCTTCCCTCGCCAAGGAGATCCGGATGCGTCTTGAAACGGAATACGGGCCGGAATACGAAGTGTTTCTCGACTTGCTCGTCGAAATGAGAAAACGCATTCAGTCGAAGGTGGACGACACCCGGCTCCGTTACCGGTTGATGGGCGAGCTGGTCCAGGAGGAGTGGATTCGGCTCTGCAGGGAGGATCCGGAGCGGGCGCGCCGGAGGATGGAGGAGTGGGTGGATCGGAACATCCTGGAGGAAATGGCCGTGGCGGCGGATTCCGCGGCGGGGATCAGCGGGTGAGGAATTTATGGGCAAGAGCGTGAAAACCGTAAGCGTGGGAACGAGACAAAGCGCCTTGGCACAGACCCAGACCCGGTGGGTGATGGATCGGCTGAGGGAGTTTCAGCCGGACTGGGAGTGGCGGATGGAGAAGATCCTGACCAAAGGGGATCGCATTCTTGATGTCACCCTGTCCAAAATCGGGGGAAAAGGTTTGTTCATCAAAGAGATTGAGAGAGCGCTCCTCGAGGGGCGAATCGACCTGGCGGTCCACAGCATGAAGGACTTGCCGGCGGAAATGCCCGAGGGGCTCGTGGTCGCCGCGGTCACCCCGAGGGAGGATCCGCGGGATTGTCTGATTTCCCGCACCGGGGCGGGGTTGGACGAACTCCCCGCAGGATCCGTTGTGGGCACCAGCAGCCTTCGCCGTCAAGCCCAGATCCTTGCCCGCAGGCCGGATCTGGAGGTGAAGCCGGTCCGGGGAAATGTGGACACCCGGCTCCGCAAGTTGGAGGAGGGACGGTTTGACGCCGTCGTGCTGGCCCGGGCGGGCCTTTCCCGGTTGGGTCTGGAGGATCAAATCACCGAGGTTTTGTCTTTTGACAAGATGCTGCCCGCCGTGGGGCAGGGGGCGCTGGCGGTTCAGTGCCGAGGGGAGGATGCGTCGGTGCTCCGCTTGATCCGGAAGATCAACGATCCCCATGCCGAGAAGGCGGTCCGGGCCGAACGGGCTTTCCTCCACGCCTTCGAGGGAGGCTGTCATCTGCCCGTCGCCGCCTACGCCCAAGTGGAAGGGGAGAAGGTGTGCCTGGACGGGCTGGTGGCTTCTCCGGACGGCCGCCGGGTGCTGCGGGATCGTGAGGAAGGGAACGACGCGGAAGCGGTGGGGCGCCGTCTGGCGGAAAAGTTGCTCCGATTGGGAGCGGAGGAGATCTTGTCTGCGGTGCGAGCGGAGGTGGAGCGATGAGTGTGGGAACGGTTTACTTGGTCGGGGCCGGGCCGGGGGATCCCGGTTTGATCACCGTGAAGGGACTGGAGTTGATCCGGCGGGCGGACGTGCTGGTGTATGATCGCCTGGCCAGCCCCCGCCTGCTGGGATATGCCCCCGAAAAGGCCGAACGGATCTACGTGGGCAAGCGCCCGGACCGGCACACCCTGTCGCAGGAGGAGATCAACGAATTGCTGGTCCGCAAGGCGAAGGAGGGGAAGACCGTCGTGCGGCTGAAGGGCGGAGATCCCTTCGTGTTCGGCCGGGGCGGGGAAGAGGCTGAGGTCTTGGTCGAACACGGCATTCCCTTCGAGGTGGTTCCCGGGATCACTTCCGCCATCGCCGTTCCCGCCTACGCGGGGATTCCCGTCACTCACCGGGATTTCAACGCTTCCTTCGCCGTAATTACCGGCCACGAACGGCCGGAGAAAACCGAGTCCTCCATCGACTGGGGACACCTCGCGCGAGCCGCGGAGACGCTGATCTTCCTGATGGGAGTGGGCAACCTTCCCTTCATCCGCGAGCAATTGATCCGCCACGGCCGCTCTCCGGACACTCCGGTCGCCCTCGTCCGCTGGGGGACCCGCGTCGATCAACAAACCCTGACGGGCACCCTGGCGGATATCGCGGAGCGGGCGGAGCGGGCAGGCTTTCAGCCCCCGGCGGTCATCGTGGTCGGCGAAGTGGTGAAGCTCAGGGAGACCCTGAAGTGGTTCGAAAGAAAGCCCCTGTTTGGCAAGCGGGTGTTGGTGACCCGGGCGCGCAGCCAGGCGAGCGCCCTGTCGGAGCGGATCGAAGCCCTCGGCGGGGAGGCGGTCGAATTTCCGGTGATCCGCATCACCCGCCCCGCCCGGCAGGACTTGTTGGATGCGGCGCTCCGCCGGTTGGAAGACTACGATTGGGTGGTGTTCACCAGCGTCAACGGGGTGAAATGCTTTTTCCGCCGGCTCCGCGAACTGAACCTGGACATCCGCCGGATGGCCAAGGCGAAAGTGGCGGCCATCGGGCCCCGGACGGCGGAGGCCCTTTTGGACAAGGGGATTCAGGTGGACGTTCTCCCCGGGGAATACCGGGCGGAATCCCTGGCCGAAGCGATGGCATCCCGGGTGGAAGCCGGCGAAAAAGTGTTGCTCCCCCGGGCCGATATCGCGCGGAAGGTGCTGGCCCGGCAGCTGGAGCGGTGCGGCTTGGACGTGACCGAGGTGGACGCCTACGACACCCGGGTCGGGACGGAAGACGCGGGTGAGGTGGCGCGGTTGCTGGAGGAAGGGGCGATCCACGTGATCACCTTTACCAGTTCCTCGACGGTCCGCAATTTCGTCGAGGCCATCCGCTCGGTGCGGGAGGATTGGAGATCTTTGATCGCACCGGCGCAAATTGCGTGCATCGGTCCCATCACCGCCCGGACGGCGGAGGAGTTCGGCCTCCGGGTGGATGCCGTGGCGTCGGAGTATACGATCGACGGCTTGGTGGACGCGGTGATTCGGTTGCCCCACAGGACCTTTTCAGAGGAGGGATCCCGATGAACTCCTTTCGGCGCCATCGTCGGCTGCGCCAAAGCGGAGCCATTCGCAGCATGGTCAGGGAGACGCGCCTTGACGTCACCGACCTGATCGCTCCGCTGTTTGTCGTGGAGGGGGAAAACGTGCGCGAGGAGGTTCCCTCCATGCCGGGGGTGTTCCACTTTTCGGTGGACCGGCTGGAGGAGGAACTGTCCGAGCTGGTCGATCTCGGCATTCCGGCGGTGATCGTGTTCGGCGTGCCGTCGAAAAAGGACGCCGTCGGCAGCGAGGCCTACTCGGAGCAAGGCATTGTTCAACGGGCCGTCCGCCGCATCAAGGAGCTGCATCCCGACTTGTGCGTCATCGCCGACACCTGCCTCTGTCAGTATACGGATCACGGCCATTGCGGCGTGGTGAAGGACGGCGTGATCGTCAACGACGAGTCCTTGGAATTGTTGGCGCGGACGGCGGTTTCCCAGGCGCGGGCCGGGGCCGACATCATCGCCCCTTCCAACATGATGGACGGTTTCGTCCGCGCCATACGGCAGGGACTGGACGAGGCCGGGTTTGAGTATACGCCGATTCTTTCCTATGCGGTGAAGTACGCCTCCTCCTTCTACGGTCCTTTCCGCGAAGCGGCCCACTCGGCCCCTCAATTCGGCGACCGTAGGTCCTATCAGATGGATCCGGCCAACGCCCGGGAAGCCTTGCGGGAGGCGGCCTCCGATGTGGAGGAGGGAGCGGACCTCCTGATGGTGAAGCCCGGTCTGGCCTACATGGACATCATCTGCCGGGTTCGGGAGCGCTTTGACCTGCCCATCGTCGCCTACAATGTCAGCGGGGAGTACGCCATGGTGAAGGCGGCCGCCGAGCGGGGGTGGATCGATGAGCGGGGGGTCGTGATGGAGCTGTTGACGGGAATGAAGCGCGCCGGTGCGGATCTGATCTTGACGTATCACGCGAAGGATGCAGCCCGCTGGCTGCGGGGAGGGATCGACTGATGGCCGTGGAAGCGATGGATGTCCTGGACAGGCGGCTTCTCAACGAATTGCAGGAAGGAATCGAGTTGGTGGAACGCCCCTATCAGGCGTTGGCCGACAAGCTGGGGACGACGGAGGAGGAGGTGCTGAACCGGGTCCGTGCCCTCAAGGGAGACGTGATCCGGCAGATCTCCGCCATTTTCGACACCCGCTCCCTGGGGTACAAGTCCAGCTTGGTGGCCGCCAAGATCCCCGAGGAGCGGATCGACCAGGCGGCCCGGGTGATCAACGAACACCCGGGAGTGAGCCACAATTACAAGCGAAACCACGCCTACAATTTGTGGTTTACCATCGCCGTGCCCCCCAACAGCCGCCTCGGCCTGGAAAAGACGGTGGAGCTGCTCGGGAAGATGGCGGAGGCGGAGCAGGTGCGCCTGATGCCCACCCTGAAGCTGTTTAAGATCGGCGTTCAGCTGGATATGACCGGACAAGAGGATATGAGCAAAGCGAAGGCCAAGCCCGCGTACGGTTACGAAGAGCGGACAAAGGCGGCCCAAACCGTGTCGGACTTCGACATCGCTGTCATCCGCGAACTGCAGAAGGATTTGTCCGTCGAGCCCCGTCCCTTTGACGCTTTGGCCGAAAATATCGGGGTCTCCACCGAAGAATTGCTGCGGGCGGGCCGGGAACTGCTCGAGCGAAAGCAGATGCGCCGCTTTGCCGCGGTACTGTACCACCGCAAGGCGGGATTCCGTTTCAACGGGATGGGGGTGTGGGCGGTTCCGGAAGAGAAGGCCGACGAGATCGGGATGAAGATGGCCTCCTTCAAGGCGGTCAGCCACTGCTACCTGCGTCCCACCTATCCGGACTGGCCCTACTCCATTTTCACGATGGTCCACGGACGGACGAAGGAAGAATGTGAGGCGATTCTCCAGTCGATCGAGGAGGAGACGGGCATCCGCGAACGGGATGTTCTTTATTCCACCAAGGAATACAAGAAGACGCGGGTCACCTATTTCACCCCGGAGATGGACGAATGGGAGGAGAAGGTGATCCGGCGGTTCGGGATTTGACGCATGCGCCAAAGGCCGGTGTTCTCTCTCCTCATCCGGGATGCCGGCCTTTGGGTTTTTCCGGAATGCTTGCGGGCGATGCCCGGGGGCTTCTTCTCTGCCATCCAATTCCCGAAGGGGGCGGTGTTTTTGCACAAAGGTTATGAAGGGTCCAAAGCCCGGTACCAAGAGGCGGTCCGGTTGATCCCCGGCGGGGTCAACAGCCCGGTCCGTGCCTTTCGCTCGGTGGAGATGAATCCGGTGTATATCGAGCGGGGAGAGGGTTCCCGCGTTTTCGACGTGGACGGGAACGAGTACATCGACTATCTCTGTTCCTGGGGGCCCCTGATTCTCGGACACGCCCACCCGAAGGTGGTGGAGGCCGTTCAGGAGACGGCGAGAAGGGGAACCAGTTTCGGCCTGCCCACGGAGCTGGAGACGGAGATGGCCAGAGAAGTGGTTCAGCGGGTTCCCTCGGTGGAAGTGGTGCGCATGGTCAACTCGGGAACGGAAGCGACCATGAGCGCCCTGCGGCTGGCCCGGGCGTACACCCGGCGCGACAAGATCCTCAAGTTTGAGGGGTGTTATCACGGGCATGCCGACAGCCTGCTGATCAAGGCGGGTTCCGGTGTGGCCACCCTGGGATTGCCCGACAGTCCGGGGGTGACGGAAGGCACCGCCCGGCATACGCTGACGGTTCCCTACAATGATTTGGACAGCGTCGAATGGGTTTTCCAAAAGTTCGGAGACGACATCGCCGCGGTGATTGTGGAGCCGGTGGCCGGAAACATGGGCGTGGTGCCGCCCAAACCGGGCTTCCTCCAGGGTTTGCGCCGCATCACTTCCGATTACGGAGCCCTGCTCATCTTTGACGAAGTGATGACCGGTTTCCGGGTCGATTACCATTCGGCCCAGGGCAGATTTCAGGTGATGCCCGACCTGACGACCATGGGCAAGGTGATCGGCGGCGGCCTCCCCGTCGGCGCCTACGGCGGTCGCCGGGAGATCATGGAGATGATCGCTCCGGCGGGACCGGTGTATCAGGCCGGCACCCTTTCCGGCAACCCGCTGGCGATGGCCGCCGGGCTGGCCACCCTCCGGGAACTCCGGCCGGAGGTGTACGAGGAATTGGAGCGGAAGGCGGCCCGCCTGGAGGAGGGCCTCCGCCGAAACGCCGAGGAGGCGGGGATTCCGCATCAGATCAACCGGGTGGGATCGATGATCACCCTCTTTTTCACCGGCGAGCCGGTCACCAATTATGACGGCGCCCGGTCCTCGGACGCCAAACGGTTTGCCCGCTATTTCCGCCTGATGCTGGAAGAGGGCGTCTTCGTGCCCCCTTCCCAATTCGAGGGGATGTTCGTCTCGGCGGCCCATTCGATGGAAGATATCGAGCGGACCATTGAGGCCAACCGCAACGCGTTGAAGAGACTGTGATCAGGGAAGAGAACAGGCACGGCCCTGCGCCGTGCCTTTTTCCATCGCGGTGAACCAGGAGGTGATCGGATGGAATTTCGAGCCCTGACGGAACGGGCCGCCGAGGCCTTTCACCCCCTTTACAGGGAAGCTCTCCAAACGTATCCGGAGGCTTTTTACCGGACTCCCGAAGAAGTGGCGGGATCCGTGGAGGAAAATGCCGCCTTTTTGAGGGAGCGGAAAGGCTAGGATGACTTTGTGTGGGGGAGCTTTGACAATAAAACGCTGGTGGGAATCGCCGGCTTTGTCCGGCAAACGCTGATAGAAACCCGTCACCGGGACCATGTGTGGGGCGTGTATGTCCGCCCCGAGCACCAAGGTAAAGGCGTTGCCACCCGGATGATGGAGGCGCTCATCACCTGGGTGAAAGCCCTTCCCGGGCTGGAGATCATCACTTTCACCGTGGTGTCCGAAAACCGTCCGGCCAAAGCCCTGTATAAAAAATTGGGCTTTCAAAAGTACGGAACCTATCCGCGCTCGATGCAAGTGTAGGATCGGGTTCTCGACGAGGATTACATGGTGTTGTTTTTGAAGGAATCGCAGGAGAGCCGCAAGTAAATCGGAATCATTACCGGGTTGAACGAGGGGCGTGAAGAAGACGGGGGTTGGTTGATCCCCGTTTTCTTTTTGTGCGTAATTTCCTTCATTGTCACGATTCGGGCGTCTTTTCGGTGAAGTCTCACTCCATCCGCCTTGGACCGGGGCACGGTGCGGACGAAGCCGGGGAAGTCTCCCTGCCGGTACGAGCGGTTATATCCTTTTTCCGGCCGCATATAGATAGATTACAGTTGAAATCTTGCGGCCTTCATTTTTCCATCATCGCATGGCGTTTGAAAGCTTTGCAGGATGGATGTCGGGTGGCGCAGGGATGACGGATCGCGGTGGGATCAACGCGTGAAAGGGGAGGGATTTCTGATGGAACGAGAATACCAGCAGTTCCGGTTCGACATATCGGAAAAAGTCCGCCTGCATCCGCAACAGCCGGGGATCAAGACGCTGGTTGAGCTGGATCTGTACCCCGATGTGGAAATCGAGGATCAGGAGACCCATCTCAGGATTCACGGCTATTTGAGGCTGGCGGGAAGATATGTCGGGGATGAGGAAGATGGGATCGGCAAAGGGGAGGATGCGGCCGGAGGGGATGAGGCGGCTCCGGAAGTCCGGCAGGAAGGGGAGAACCTCGAGGAAATCGCCTTTGTGATTCCGGTGGAGATCACCCTTCCTTCCGATCGGGTGGATGTGGATCGCATCGCCGCGGAAGTGGAATCCTTCGATTATCAGGTGCTGTCCCCCTTCGAGTTGCAGATCGAGGCGGTGCTGGCCATTGACGGCCTGTTGTCCGATCCGAAGAAAGACGAGGAAGCATACCGGGACAGCGTCGTTTCCTTTGCCGGGTCCTCCTTTCAGTCCGAAAAGGAAGGCGGCCCGGATGCGGAAGAGGAGGCATCCCCGGACGAAGTGCATCTGATTCATGTGGATTACGGCGGAGAACCGGCCGGAAAGCGGGAGGAGCCGGACGCGCAGCATGCGGAGATTCAATCCCTGCCGCAGGAATCCTCCGCATCCGGCGATGAGAAGCGGGCATGGGAACAAAACGGCGCGGACGGGGATGAAGCCTACGCATTTGCGGTGGAATCCTCCTCTTCGGGAGAATCTCCCGCGGAGGAATGGTCCCCGGATTCCCCCTCCTTCGCCGGCGCTGCTTTTGAAGAGGATGCGGATGCGAAGGCGACGGACAGAGGCGGGACGCGCGACCGGGAAAATCCGGAGGAACGCGGTCCGGCAAGCCGCGTGCGGCTCGGTTTTCATCCCGATGAAGAGGATTTCGACGAGGCTTTCCAACTGGCCAAAAAGTTGCTCCGGAAACCGTCCCCCGACGAGTTCGGGCCGGACCGGGGAGCGGCGGATTCCCCGGCGGAGGACGAGACACGGGCCGAAGCTGGGGAAAAACTGGAGGAGGAATCGGCGCAATCCGCAGATGATTTGGTTTCCGCGGATGTTCGGGAAGGTGAACAGGGGGCCGGAGAGGGTGAAGGACTCCACTGGGCCCGGCAGTTTCTCGGCGGAAAAGAGGATACCTTTGTGAAGATGCGGATGGTGATCGTCCAAAAGGGGGAAACACTGGATACCCTCGCCGAACGGTACGGCGTTTCGGCCAGTTCGATTCTTCGGCTCAACGGATTGGAGTCCGGGCAATTGGAAGAGGGACAGATCGTATACATCCCCGGAGAGGAGCGCAAAACGGCCCAATGACGGTTCGGGAGAAAATGGGGAAAAGCCCTTTAAAGTCCAGCCGGAACGTCAGAAGCGGGATCCTTCGCCGGGTCATCGCCCGTTACGGGTGGACCCCCGTTTATGCGGAGAAGGTTCGGGGAGTGTGGCGGGTGGAGACGGAGGACGGGGCTTTCGCTTTGAAAAGAGCTGCCTGTCCGGGGAAGAAACTTTCCTTTTTGCACCGGGTGCTGGAAGAGGCCCGGTCCCAAGGAGTGGACGTCCTGCTGCCGTGGGTTCCCAGCAGGGGAGGACGCCCTTTTTTGGAGGAGCAGGGAAGGGCGTGGTACGCCACGCGCTGGTACGGCGAGGTTTCCGAACCCCGGGAGGCGCCTGCGGAAGAGCTGATCCGGCAACTGGCGATTCTTCACCGGGTTCTGGAGAAGACCGCGGGCGGAGAGAAGGCGTTTCGGTACCGGGCGGAAGGGAAGCTGGTTGAGCGGTGGAGAGATCAAAGGGAGCGGGTTCGGGAATACGGCGGCAAACTGAAGACCCGCGGGTTTGCCTCTCCCTTTGAGCAAATGCTGGGCGATCATGCGGAACTGCTGGATAAGGCCTTTTCCTTTGCCGTCCGGGGAATGGAGCGGTTTGTGGAGACGGAAGGGGGGATTCCTCCCCGTTACACCCTTTGTCACGGCCGGATTCACCCCCACAATCTCCTGAAGGGGGAGCAGGGATGGAAGTGGATCGATTGGGATCACGCCCGGGTGGACAGCCCAACGCGGGATCTCGCCCTGTTTTTCCGGCAATTTTCGAACTCCGCCCAAGGGGGGAGCGGGATTCTTTCCCTCCTTTCGATCTATGAACGGGAGCGCAAACTTGAGCGGAAGGAGAAAAAGCTCCTCGCGCTCTACTTGGCCTATCCCGACGGGATCGGCCAGCTCCTTCGGCTATACCGGAAACCGGGAGGAATGGCGGAAGCCGAGGCGGTCCGTCGCCTGCGGATGGAGTTGGATCGGCTCCACGGGGTGCAGGAGGCGATCGGTGAGCTCTGGCCGAAACGCCCCCTCCGCAAACGGCGGAAAGGCTCACCAGCAGGAGAAAGCATGGCTGTTGCCGCGCTTCGGGGACGGGTTGACAAGAAGGGAAGCGGCGATTGACGGGAAAGTCCCGGGCGAAAGATGCTTCTGGCCAGGGGTTTGCCCGATTTTTTTTTGGATGAATCCGATCGGCTGGAAATTCCGTTTCTTTATAAGAACAAGGCCGCCATTCCGCGGCCCTTCGATTGCGAAACAGCTCGAAAAATCAGCAAAAGGCTGGTTTTCTCTTCCAAAAGATCGAAAAATGTCGGGGAAATTTTTTGTTTTGGCTGGACAAGATGTCGATAAAAGCGCAAAATAAATAGAAAAAGGTTCGCAAGGGAGGCATATCCGGTGGGTATGGTCAAGTCCCTGATGCGAAGCGCCTACCGCGGCCTGCTGTTCATCCTTTTTCTCAGCGTCATGATGCTGGTGACCGTTCTGCTGCTCGCCTTCTTGGCCAATCCGTCGCTGATGTGGGAGAGCGTGCAGGAGGCCTTTCGCATGCCCTAGAGAAAGAACCGTTTGACGAGGAGCTTTTTCCGTTGTAAAATAATTGTTGCCAATTGAATCGGGTAAGTGCGATGAGAGGGAAGAGTAGCCGGTGGCTGCCTTTCCAGAGAGAAGAACCCCCGGGCTGAAAGGTTCTTCAGGCAAAGCCGGTGAAGGTCGCCCTTGAGCAGTCCTTCCGAATCCCGCGAAGGGGTAGTAGGTTGGACCGTTCCCGACGTTAAAGGGGAAAAAGCGCACCGGATCGTCCCGCGATCCGGTGAACAAAGGTGGTACCGCGGAGAACTCCTTCCGTCCTTTGGATGGAAGGAGTTTATTTTTGAGCGAGCAAAGGAGGATGAAGGATGGCGGGAAAAGGGACGGAGCTTCCATCCGCCTATGATCCCAAGCAGACGGAAGAAAAATGGTACGATTACTGGATGAAAGGAGGCTTTTTCCAGGCCGGAAAAGATCCGTCCAAGCCTCCCTTCACCATCGTGATTCCTCCGCCCAATGTTACGGGGAACCTGCACATCGGCCATGCTTTGAACAACACCTTGCAGGACATCCTGATCCGCTGGAAGCGAATGCAAGGATACGATGTTCTGTGGCTTCCGGGAATGGACCATGCCGGAATCGCCACCCAGTCCCGGGTGGAGGCCAAGCTGCGGGAGGAGGGAATCTCCCGCCACGACTTGGGACGGGAAAAGTTTCTGGAGAGGGTCTGGGAGTGGAAGGAGCATTACGCGGGGGTCATCCGCGAGCAATGGAAAAAGATGGGACTCTCCCTGGATTATTCCCGGGAGCGCTTCACCATGGACGAAGGCTTGTCCCGGGCCGTCAGGGAAGTGTTTGTCCGCCTGTATGAAAAGGGATTGATCTACCGGGGCAAATATATCATCAACTGGGATCCGGAAGCCCGGACCGCCCTGTCGGATATCGAAGTGATTCATAAGGAAGTGCAGGGCAAGCTGTATCACCTGCGGTATCCGCTGAAGGACGGCAGCGGGTACATCCAGATTGCCACCACCCGGCCGGAGACCATGCTGGCGGATACGGCGGTGGCGGTCCATCCCGAGGATGACCGCTACAAGCACCTGGTGGGCAAAACGGTGATTTTGCCCATCATCGGCCGGGAAATCCCGATCGTGGCCGATAAGTACGTGGATCCCGAGTTCGGCAGCGGTGCGCTCAAGGTGACTCCCGCCCACGATCCCAACGACTTTGAGATCGGCATGCGCCACAATCTGCCGCAGGTCCTGGTGATGGACGAGGAGGGCAGGATGAACGAAAACGCCGGTCCCTACAAGGGGCTGGACCGCTTTGAATGCCGCAAGCGAATCGTGAAGGACCTGGAAGAGGCGGGCGTGCTGGTCAAGGTCGAGGATCATGTGCATTCGGTCGGACACAGTGAGCGTTCCGGCGCCGTGGTGGAGCCGATCCTCTCCACCCAGTGGTTCGTGCGGATGAAACCCCTGGCGGAGAGAGCGATCGCCCACACCAAAAGCGGCGAGGGAGTCCGTTTCGTACCCGAGCGGTTTGAGAAGATTTATCTCCACTGGATCGAGAACGTGCGGGATTGGTGCATTTCCCGACAGCTGTGGTGGGGTCACCGCATTCCGGCCTGGCACTGCGGGGACTGCGGCGAAATCACCGTTTCCCGGGAGACCCCTGAAAGGTGCTCCCACTGCGGAAGCACATCCCTTGAGCAGGATCCCGACGTGCTGGACACTTGGTTCAGTTCGGCCCTGTGGCCCTTTTCCACGATGGGCTGGCCGGAGGAGACCGAGGACTTGCGCCGCTACTATCCGACGGATGTGCTCGTCACCGGCTACGACATCATTTACTTCTGGGTGGCCCGCATGATTTTCACCGCCCTGGAGTTTACCGGAAAGAAGCCCTTTAAAGAGGTGCTGATCACCGGAATCGTCCGGGATGCGGATGGGCGCAAGATGTCCAAATCCCTGGGCAACGGCGTGGACCCGCTGGAAGTGATTGAAAAATACGGGACCGACGCGATGCGGTTCATGCTGTCCACCGGGTGCACTCCCGGAAACGACCAGCGTTTCCGCTGGGAGCGGGTGGAGTCGGCCCGCAACTTCGCCAACAAGATCTGGAACGCGTCCCGCTTTGCGCTGATGCATTTGGCGGAGGCGAGGAAGGAGGATCTGGCCCTGTCCGGCCCCTTCTCGGTTTCCGACCGCTGGATTCTCCACCGGTTGAACGAAACGATCGCCGAAGTGACCCGCCACTTGAACCGGTACGATTTCGGGGAAGCCGGCCGGGTCCTGTACCACTTTATCTGGGATGAGTTCTGCGACTGGTACATCGAATTCTCCAAGCTCTTCCTCTACGGGGAGGATGAGGAGGCCAAGCGCGTCACCCGGGCGGTCCTCTGCCATGTGCTGGACCGATCCCTGCGCCTGCTTCATCCCTTCATGCCCTTCATCACGGAGGAAATTTGGCAGAAGCTTCCCGGAACCGGCCCCAGCATTTCGGTGGCGGAATGGCCGGTGGCCGACGAGTCTCTCCAAGCTCCCGACGCGGTCAAGGAAATGCGGATTCTGATCGATGTGATCCGGTCCGTGCGCAACATCCGGTCCGAAATGGAGATTCCGCCCAAAAGGAAGATCACCCTGCTGATCCGCACCGAACCGGAGGTCCACGCCGCAATCCGGGACAACGAATCGGCCATCTGCCGGTTGTGCGGCGCGGAAAAGGTGACGGCGGGCCCCGATGTCACCCGTCCCGACAAGGCGATGACGGCGGTGGTGTCCGGCGCCGAAGTGTTCCTCCCCCTGGAGGGGATGATCGACATCGAAGAGACGATCGCCCGCCTGGAGAAGGAGCTGAAAAAGCTCGATTACGAAGTGGAGCGGGTGGAGAAGAAACTTTCCAACCCCGGGTTCGTCCAGAAGGCTCCGGCCCACATCGTCGAGGGAGAAAGGCGGAAAGGGGAGGAATACCGGGAGAGAAGGGAGAAGGTTTTGGCCCGTCTGCGGGAGCTGAAAGGGTAGGGAGCGGCAGCCTCCCTGCCCTTTTTTCCGAAAAACCTTTCTTGATCGGCCGAAGGATCCCCGTTATCATGAAAAGGGTAAACGCAGTTTGAAGCATTGAGGAAAGGGATCGAGGGCAAGATGGCTCAAGAGCGGTTTGTCACCAAAGAGGACGTGTTCAATTGGATGGAACAGGGATGCGCTTCGGGGATTCAGCCGGGGCTGGAACGGATGAACTGGGCCCTCGAGCGGCTGGGGCACCCCGAGAGGCGCCTGAAATTTATCCATATCGCGGGGACAAACGGCAAGGGGTCCACCGCGGCCATGATTGCGCAGGTCCTGAAGAAAGCCGGATATTCCACGGGGATGTTCGTCTCCCCCTATGTGACGGAATGGAATGAGCGGATCTCCGTGGACGGGCGCCCCATCCCGGAATCTTCCTTTGTCCGCTGGGCGGAACAGCTTCGCCCGCTGGCGGAGGAGATGGACCGGGAAGTGGGAAAACCCACCCCCTTTGAATTTTGGACGCTTTTGGCCCTTTGCTATTTCGCCCGGGAGGCGGTGCCCTGGTTTGTGGTGTGGGAGGCGGGACTGGGGGGCCGTTTGGATTCCACCAACGTGGTTTTCCCCCTTGTCTCCGTCATCACCAACGTTGGTCTGGATCATATACATTTATTGGGGAACACTCCGGGCAAAATCGCGGAGGAAAAAGCGGGAATCATCAAGCCGGGCGTGCCGGTGGTGAGCGGGGCGGAGGACCCGGACGCCATCTCTGTGATTGAGAAGCGGGCGAAGGAAAACAAGAGCGATCTTTATCTCCTGCACCGCGATTTCTGGGCGGAGATCCTCGAGTCGGGGCCCGGAGGACAGCGTCTCCGGTTCGGAAACGTGTACCGGACCCTGTCGGATCTGCAGCTGCCCCTTCATGGGGAACATCAGGTGAAAAACGCGGCGGTCGCCCTGATGACCCTGGATCTGTTGCGGCAATTTTACGCCGCCGTGCTGGAGGACGAGGACATTCGGGAGGGGCTGTCCGCCACGGTTTGGCCCGGACGGTTGGAAAAGGCGGCCGATCGGCCGGACATCTGGCTGGACGGGGCGCATAACCGCGAGGCGGCGCGGGCGTTGGCCGAATCGGTTCGGGCGATTCGCCGCTCGCATACATACGAGCGCCTCCATCTCATGCTGGCCGTCTCGGCGGACAAAGAGGTGGACGAGATCTTGACTCCCCTGCTTCCCTTGGCCGACTCCGTAATGGTGACCCGGGCCGACATCTCCCGGGCGCTCCCGGTGGAGCAGCTGGCGGATGCGGTCCGGCGCATGGCGCCGGAGATGGAGGTCAAAAAAGCGCCGACGGCGGCGGAGGGACTTCGCCGTCTGAGGGAGGAAGCGGGGAGCGGGGACATGATTCTCGTCACCGGGTCGCTGTTTTTGGTTTCTGAGGTTCGCAGCATGCTGATGACAAATAAGGAACAAGGTTGGTGAGGCGAGTGAACGGGATCAGGCACGCGCATTTTATCGGGATCGGCGGATACGGAATGAGCGCCATCGCCCGTGTTCTCCTCGACATGGGCATCCGGGTCACCGGTTCGGATGTTGCGGAAAACAAGTTGATCAAGCGGCTGCTGGAGCGGGGGGCGATCGTCCACATCGGCCACGATGCCTCCCATGTGGAGGGGGCCGATTTGGTCGTATACTCCTCCAGCATTCCGGAGGAGAACGTGGAGAGGGTCGAGGCAAAGCGGCGGGGGATTCCCGTCCTCCACCGCTCTCAGATGCTGGCCCGGCTGCTCAACGACCGGTTTGGGATCGCCGTTGCCGGAGCCCACGGCAAAACCACCACCTCTTCGATGATCGCCCAAACCCTGGAGTTGTGCGGGAAAGATCCCACCTACGTGATCGGCGGCGAGATTCTCGGCCTGGACGGCAACGCCAAAGCGGGAAGCAGCTCCTTCGTGGTGGCGGAAGCCGATGAAAGTGACGGGACGTTTTTGGAATATTACCCCGCGATCGCCGTGGTCACCAACGTCGAAAAGGATCATCTGGAAAATTACGATGGAGATTTCAGAAACTTGAAAAAGGCCTATCGCCAGTTTTTGAGCCAGGTGAAACCGGATGGCCTCACCGTGCTGTGCCTGGATGATCCCCACTTGCGGGAAATCGCCCGTGAACGGCACCATCGCCTGATCACCTACGGCATCGACCATCCCGCCGATTACAATGCCGTCGACATTCGGCGCCACGGCAGACAGGTAAGCTTCCGGGTGGTGCGCGGGAAGGAGGAACTGGGGCAAGTGACGCTTCAGGTTCCCGGCCGCCACAACGCGAGCAACGCCCTGGCCGCCCTGATCGTCTGCATGGAAATCGGCCTTTCCTTTCCCGAGATTGCGGAAGCCCTCGGACAGTTCCGGGGGGCCAAACGCCGCTTCCAGCTGATCGGCGAAGTGGACGGAATCACCGTGGTGGATGATTACGCCCATCATCCGACGGAAATCCGGGCCACCCTCGCCGGTGCCAAGGCGATGGAGAAGCGCATTGTCGCCGTTTTTCAGCCGCAGCGCTTTTCCAGGACTTACTTTTTGATGGAGGAGTTCAGCCGGGCTTTCGATCAGGCGGATGAAGTGATCATCACCGACATTTACTCCCCTCCCGGAGAAAAACCGATTCCCGGCGTGACCTCGGAGCGGCTTGCAGAGCTCGTCCGGCGGAACAGCAACCCCAACACGCTGTATTGCCCCACCAAGGAAGATGTGGTGGACACTCTGCTGAAACGGATCCGCCCGGGGGATTTGGTCATGACCATGGGTGCCGGGGACATCTGGCGGGCGGCCCAGGATCTCGTGTACAAATTGGAGGCGCGCGCCCGGGTGGGGAAGGAAAGTTGACAAACATCCGGTAACGTTCGATCAGGAATGACAGGAGGCAGTCATGGACGTCAAAACCACTGATTTGTGCGATCAGTTTGCGTCGCAAGCCGCAGTGTGCGAGGATATTTTCGTCTCTTTTGGCGGAAGGAAACGGTTTTCCGGTCCGATCGCCACCGTCCGCGTGTTTGAAGACAATGTGCTGGTGCGGAAAATGATCGAGACGGTTCCCGCCGGCACCGTGCTGGTGGTGGACGGCGGCGGCTCCAGAAGGTGCGCCCTGCTGGGAGACCGGCTGGCCGCCGTCGCGGTGGAACGGGGGATTGCCGGATTCATCATCCATGGTTGCGTCAGGGATACGGCGGAACTGGCCCGGATGGACATCGGTGTGTTGGCGTTGGGGAAGGTTCCGCTGAAAAGCCGCAAGGAAGGGACGGGAGCCGTCGGCGAGACCGTTCGGTTTGCCGGAGTGGACTGGGTTCCCGGACACCATGTGTACGTGGACGAGGACGGTGTGGTTTTGCTTCCCCAAAAAGTGGAACTCTGAAGGCGGCCGATGCGGGCCGCAGAAAGGATGTGCCGCGCAGAAAAATCGCGGCACATCCTTGTTGGAACGACATGACGAAGCGGGGTCGTCGGACCGCGCTTTTTTCATTTCCGCCGGCAATGCATTTGAATTAGGTAGATTTTCCTTTCGGCTGGACTTGAACTGGCCTTGTGGAAAGCGGTATATTGGATGACAGACGGTTTCAAATTGAAACTACCGTCAGAAAGAACAAACTCCGGGCCATTTTTGATCATCACCGGCGTCCGGAGCATTTGGCGGAAAGGGAGGGGGCGTTGCTGTGAAAATGCCGTTCAGTAGAATGGGTCTGATTTTTTTGATTTCCGTTCTGGCGCTGAGCGTTTCGGCCTGCGGCAGCGGGGAGAAGGGCTCCGACGGGAGTGAGGTTCCCGAAAAGATCACCATCGGAACCGATACGAGTTTTGTCCCCTTTGAATTCCTGAATCAGGACACGGGGGAGTATGAAGGGTTCGACATCGATCTCGTCAAGGCCATTGCCGAAAAGATCGGGATCGAATATGAATTGAAGCCGATGGATTTCAACGGTTTGATTCCCGCGTTGCAGACGGGAAACCTGGATATGGCGATCGCCGGCATGACGATCACGGATGAGCGAAAAAAAGTGGTCGATTTCACCCGCCCTTACTATGACGCGGGTTTGTACATCCTGGTCCGTTCCGATGAGAAATCGATCAAGGGCGTGGAGGATCTGAAGGGAAAAGTGGTCGCCACCAAACAGGGAACGACCAGTTTCAATTATGCTTCCAAGCTGGACGGCCTCAAGGAAGTGCGGCCGTTTCCGAACATCGATCAGGCATACATGGAACTGGAGAAGGGTTCCGCCGATGCGGTGATCTATGATTCTCCCAATGTCCTTTATTACATCAAAACCAAGGGAAAAGGAAAAGTGAAGGCCGTCGGCGATCTGCTGCAGGCGGAATCCTACGGAATCGCCTTTCCCAAGGGAAGTCCGTTGAGGGACAAGGTGGACGAGGCCCTCGGCGAGCTGATGGAAGACGGCACCTATGAAAAGCTTTACGTCAAGTGGTTTGGCCAAAAGCCTCCGAAGAAAGAATAACCCGGGTTGGACCGTCAACTGGAGGGTTCATCGGAGTTTCGGGCGTAACAAAGATGTTGCGCTCTTTTTTTGAAATGGGGGAGAGAGAGTGAACAGGAATTTTGATCTGGATTGGTCGGCGGCGGTTGATGCGATGCCGCTGCTTCTGGAAGGGGCGAGGCTGACCCTCGTCATTTCCGTTGTCGGGCTGTTTTTCGGATTTTTGATCGGTTTGGCGGCAGGCCTTGCCCGCACTTCCGGGAACAGGATTTTGTCGGGCATCTCCGCGGTCTATGTCGAATTGATCCGCGGCACGCCCATCCTGGTTCAGGCCATATGGATTTATTTCGCTCTTCCGATCGCACTGGGGATGGAAATCGAGCGGCTGACCGCCGCCATTGCCGCCATTGCCGTCAATTCCGGGGCTTATATCGCCGAGATCGTGAGGGGTTCCATCCAATCGGTTCCGAAGGGTCAGGTGGAAGCGGGGCGTTCCCTCGGGTTGACCCAGGCGCAGACATTTTGGCATGTCGTTTGGCCCCAGGCCTTCAGGCGGATGATCCCCCCGTTGGGTAACCAGTTGATTATCAGCCTGAAGGACACCTCCATTTTGACGATCATCGGCGTGGCGGAAATCGTGCGGCAGGCCCAGCAGGTGGTCGCGTCCAATTTTCGGGCCTTCGAGGTGTATACCACCGCCGCGTTGCTGTATTTTGTCATGACCTTGACCATTTCTTTGATCTTGCGGGGAATGGAGCGGAGGCTCAACGTCGGTTGAATCGGCTAAGACCCAATGACGTCGGAACGGGGGGTTCGGGATGGGTTTCAAGGCGGCATTGATTCAGATGCGCGCGGTTTCCGGGGAAGTGGAAGGGAACAGAAAATCGGCGCTCCGGCTGGTGGAAAAGGCGGCGAAAGCAGGGGCCCGATTGGCGGTGCTGCCGGAGCTGTGGCCGACGGGTTACCACTTGTCTTCCCTGCGATTTCGGGAATTGGCGGAGACTGTTCGGGGGGAGACGGTCTCCCTTTTTCGCCGGATCGCCGCCGATTGGAGGATGGCGCTGGTCGTTCCCTTCGCTGAGAAGGATGGGGGGAAGCTTTACAATTCGGCGGCGGTGATTGATTCCTCCGGGGAAGTGGTCGGAGTCTGCCGCAAAACCTTTCTGTGGGGGAGGGAGAAGGAGATCTTCACCCCGGGGTCGAGGTCCTATCCGGTCATTGCCACGTCCCTTGGGAAAATCGGCGTGTTGATCTGCTATGACGCGGAATTTCCGGAACCGGCCAGGCTGCTCGGACTTAAGGGGGCGGATCTCATCGCCGTTCCGTCGGTATGGAGCATAGAGGCGGAGCCCCGTTGGGACATCCAGCTTCCGGCCCGGGCTCTGGACAACACGGTCTTTGTGCTGGGAGCCAACACGACCGGCGAGGGAAGCTGCGGAAAGAGCAAGCTGGTGGCTCCCGACGGAAGGGTTTTGGCGGAAGCGGCCAGGGACGGGGAGGAAGTTTTGCTCGGCGAGGTGGATTTGTCGTTGATTCCTCAAACGCGCGAAAGAATCCCCTACTGGAAAGACTACGATCCCTCGTTGACCCCCGGGGGATGTTCCGCGCCACGGGAAGGCGGCCGGTGACCCGCGATCTTTATACTTTTTTCGGAGGAAATAAACCGGGAGGAGAATAAAACGCTTCCGCTTTGGAGGTTAGTTGTGCCAAAATAAAGATGCAGGAAATCGATTGGAGGTACACGCCTTGTCCGGAGGAGAAGCGGGTGGCGGAACTGGTCTTTTCCTTTGTGATCGGTTGGTCCGCGGGTCTTCTGCTTCCCCGCCTTGCCCGGCGGTTATTGGAGAAGGGAAGCGGAGATGCGGATTACCGCTGCGCCGCCTGCAGGCGGGCCGCTGATGACGCAAGAGCCGAAGTTCTTTTTGATCCGGGTACCCATCGAACCCCCCTCTGCCGGAGTTGCGGCCGTCCTCTCTTTCCTCCCGCCGGTTGGGCTCCCTGGCTGACGGGGGGAGGGTTCGCCGCGGCCCAAACCGTTTGGGGAGGAACGGGGGAGCTGTGGGTGGCCTGGGTGTTGGTGGGGATCCTCGTTCTGGTGACATGGACCGATTTTTGGGCCATGACCATCCCGGATGCCGTGACGGTTCCGGGAATGGTGTTCTTTTTTCTGGTGCGCCTGGTGGTCCGGGAGGACCCCTTTTTCTTCCATTTGCTCGGCTTTTTTGTCTCCTTTCTCCTGTCGTATTTCCTTGCCCGGCTGACCGGCGGCCTGGGAGGGGGAGACGTGAAACTGCTGGCCATGTCCGGGTTGGCGCTGGGGTGGACGAACGGACTGCTGGCTTTTGCGCTGGCGGTCGCAAGCGGCGGCTTCCACGGCCTGTATCTGCTGGCGAAAGGAGGCCGGGGGCGGGATCCGTTTCCCTTCGGCCCCCATTTGGCGGCGGGCATTTTTGTCGCCCACGGCTGGGGCGAAGGAATCATCGATTGGTACGGGTCGTTCTTTCCCCGTTAGGGCGGTTTTTTGATCGGCGGTTCCGTGCGAAACAACGGTCGAAGCAAAGGGGTAAGGTTGCGATATGGGGTTCCGGCGATATCGGTTGGGCTTGGAGTGGACCGATTCCTTTTTCAAACTGGTCGAGGTGCACCAAAGCCGCGGGAAAATCCGCGTGACCGATGCGGCGGTGCATCCGCTTCCGCCGGGATGGTTCCGGAAAGAAGGGGTGGTGGAGCCGGAGAGCGTGGTGCAGGCGGTCCGGGAGGCATTGAAGGGGAAGAAGCTGCGCACGCGCAAGGTTCACATCGCCATCAGCGGGGGACATGTGCGGGTGATGCGGCGGCGCCTTCCGGAGTTGGGGAGGAGGAGGCTTCGAAAATGGGTTCAAAGAAAGATTCTCCCCGAGGCGGACCTGCCGTGGGAGGATCCGGTGTTTGATTGCTGCCCGGTGGGACATGTCTGGGAGGACGGCGGAGAGCAGGACGCGGTGATTGTGGCCGCGTCCCGCAGGACCGTCACCGCTTTCGCCTCTTTGGCGGAATGGTGCGGATTGGAACCGGTCCGTCTGGAACCGGCGCCCTTGGGGTTGCACCGTTGGCTGGTCCACGCCCTGCCCGGGGTGTTTTCGAGGCGGATGACCGTTCAAATCTCGCCCAGAAGCGTGGAAATCAGCTTTTTCGAGGGAGACATCTGGCTGGAGACCCGCGTTGTTTCTCTGCCGGTCTCTCTTTTTGCCGAGAAAGGAGCCTCGCAGGCGGATCCCCTGGCTCCCCGGCTGAAGGGGGAAGAGGAAGTGAAGCGTTACGGGGAGGCGCTGACGGCAAGCCTTCGGGAGATCCTGGAAGACTTCAGGGAACGGAACGGATGGATGCCCAAGGAGTGGGTGCTGACGGGTGAGGGGGTGGATTTCTCCCTGCTGCGCGATCGATTGAATCCGGAAGAGGGTGTGGTGACGATCAGTCCCTTTCCCGGGGAAATCATGGAGGACAGCCTGCGGGAGCGGGTTTCTCCCTGGCTGGGCCCTTGCCTGTCGGTTCCGATCGGCCTGCTTCTGGACGGGGGGATGTCGGCGTGAGGGTGAATCTGCTGCCGCGGCCTTCCTGGGGGAGACGCCATTTTTTCCTGGGACTGTTGCTCGTGATCCTGTGGCTTGCGGGGTTCGTTTCGGCGGTTTTTTGGCTCTTTCTTCTCCAGGAAGAGCGGATTTCAGAGGCGCGGTCCAGACTGGAGCGGCTTGAGCCCGTGGAGAGAGAGGTGCGCAAGCAGGTGCGGGAACGGGAGGCGTTCATGAAGGAACACGGTCCTGCCCTTGCCTATGTAAAGGCGGTGGATCGTCTGGACCGGGAGCGGTTGAAGTGGGACGAGGCGATCAGCGCCTTGGAGGCGTCGCTGCCGCCGTCGGCGACGGTGTTTGATCTTCAGGTGAAGGGGAACCGGTTGGACGGGAAGGGGGCGTTCCACACGGTGGACGATGTGGCCTTTTTTACGCAGATGATGGAAAAAAGCGAGTCGATCACTTCCTTTTCGGTGGACAGCATCGGGAAGAGCGAAACGGATCCCTCCCTGGAAGTGAAACCGAAAAAGGCGTGGATCGTCCGTTTTCATTTGACCGTGGACAAGCCCGCCCAAAAGGGGGATCAGCCGTGAAGGGGCGCTCTCCGCTGTGGTGGAAATCGGGCCGTTTTCTGGCCTGGATCTGGGTGCTGGGCAGCCTGCTGATCGCCGGTTCCGCACTTCCCTTTTTGTACGGACAGTGGAGGGAGATTGAGGGAGTGTCCGCCAAATACCAAGCGATGTCCTCCTATGTGGATGCGCATCGCAAAGAGTTGGATTCGGATCCCGGCACCCCCCCGACCCCCGATGCCCTGTCGATGCTGGCCGACAAGGTTCCCCCGGACCGGGACATCCCCCGCCTGTTGATGCAGCTTCGTGATACCGCCGAGAGCGCCGGCGTGAAGTTGAATGCGGTTCACGTCGCCGACAGCCGGGAGGAGTTGGACCGGCTGGCCGCCCAAGCGGAAGAGGAGGGGAAAAAGTCCGGAAGAAAGGGAAAGGGTTCTCCAAAAACGCCGAAGATCGCCCGCGTGGAACCGGTGTGGCTGGATGTGTATCTGACGGCGGAACTTCCGGAGCTGAAGGAGTGGTTCCATAAGCTTCACCAGATGACGCGGATCGTCTCCGTCCAGGAATGGGAACACCGGTTGAAAAGCCGGCGGGGTTACGGGAATGCCCGGATCCGGATCCTGGTGTACGCGTATCGGGATCCCGCGCTGAAGGAGCTTCGGGCCAAGGGTCCGCCGGAGATTTCCCGGGAGTCGAAAGATCCCATCCGGGTCCGCCCCAAGAAAGAAGAAAAAAAGGACCGTTCCTCCCGTTCCTGAAGTGCGTGGCCGGATCTTTCGGTTCTATCGTTTCTATCAAATCATAGATAAGTAATAGAGGCAGATTTGACAAGGAGACGATGGACCGATGGAGACGAGAGGAAATCATGTACGGCCCGCGTGGGGGAACGGAAAAACCTCATTTTGCAAGGGGGATTCGGATTCCACCCGCAGGGGGGAGGCCCATCGGGTCAGCGTTCGCATCCGGGCGGCAGGACGTTCCGCCGATCTTTCCGGAAAAAGGCCCGAAGGCCGTCAGGGGGATGCGTTTCCGCCTTCCGGCGGAGAGAAGGAAGGAAAACCGTCCGACGGGGAAAAGGGCCTCCGGTCTCTGACATCCCGGCGCCTCGGAAGTTCCGATGCGGAGATTCACTGGGGAGTGCCGCGTTCCCCGATAACCAAAAAGCGGATGAAGCGGCCGGGATATGCCAAGGGGAAGCGTCAGCCGATGGGGACGGTGCTGCTTTCCGTCGGAGCGGCGCTCGTTCTGGGGACGATCATGGGATTTTCCGTGCTCACCCTGTTTTTTTCCGATGATCCGGCGCTTTCTTCCCGATCCATCGATGCGCACCTGGAGCGAAATCCGGCGCCGGAGGAGAAGGCGGCTTCAGAGGAGCGGAAATCGGCTTTTTCTTTGGCCGATCTGAACGCGGTGCTGATCCAAGGAGGAAGCTTTGCGGAAAAGGAGCGGGCGCAGCAGGCGATTCAGTCTCACCGCAGCAAGGGGCGCGCCGGGGTGATGACCGACGCTTCCCCCCACCGCATCTTTTTGGGGGTGGCAAAAAACCGGGACGATGCCCTGAAACTGTCGGTCATCTATCAGAAGGAAAACGTGGACGTGTACCTTAAGGATTTAAAGGTGAAGGGAGATGGCGTCCGCCTGTCCGAAGAGGCGATGCAAGCGGCGGGGGAGGATCTTTCCCGGTTCGTGGAGGATGGTCATCGCATCTTTCAGACGCTGGCGGAATCCACCGCTTCCTTTCTGGGAAGTTCCTCTCCGGCGGGTTTTCCCGATCCCAAGGGCCTCGAAGAGGTTCACCGCCGGATGATGGATGCGGGCACCCGCCTGGAAAAACAGCTTCCCTCCGGGGCCCGGCCCCATCTGCAGGACCTGATGATGGCTGCGGATCAGGCCGTTCAAAGCGCGAGGGAAGCGAGCCGAAATCCGAGCGCGGCGTTGGCTTGGCAGGCACAGGAGGGACTGGTCCGGTACGCGTTGGCCTATGAGGCGCTGGTCTCCTCGTTAAAGTGATTGTCTTGCCGCAGGATACAGGCCCCGCCCTTGACTTGGTCCGGAACATGTGTTCTAATAAGGCAAGGTCATCCTTTTTCGTTGAACCGATTTTGCCTGCTGCTGACGGGTCAAGGGTGAGGTGAAGAGGTGCGGTGCGACCGGAGTTGGTATTGGCTTCGCGATCTCCCCGGCGCCGGGAAATTCTTCGCCGGCTGGGCCTTGCCTTTTCCGTCCAACCTGGTGAAGTGGACGAGGCCGGGTTGACGGGGAAGGATCCCGCTGAGCTGGTTGAACGTCTGGCTTTGTCCAAAGCCCTCGATGTGGCCGGGACCAAGGAGCGGGCGCTGGTGATCGGCGCCGACACCATCGTCGTGTTGGACGGTGAAGTGCTCGGCAAACCGGCGGATTCGAGGGAAGCGATCACCATGCTGGAGCGCCTGCAGGGACGGACGCATCAGGTATACAGCGGATTGGCCGTCGTGGAGGTGCAAGGGGGTTCGCCTCTGCGAAAAGCCGTCGGTCACCGGGTGACGGAAGTGACGATGCGGCCGGTGGACCGGGAGGAAATCGAATGGTACGTCGGGACCGGTGAACCGTTGGACAAGGCCGGCGCGTACGGCATTCAAGGGTTGGGCGTCTTGCTTGTGGACCGAATTGAAGGCTGTTACACCAATGTGGTCGGAATGTCGGTTCCGCTGCTCCTTCAGTTGACGAAGCGGTTGGGCTACGCTCTGGTTCGCGATTTTCGATTGCCGGACGATGAGGCGTGACATCTGTGGGCGGGACACCCGGGTTTTCCTCATTGCCGGCGAGGATGAGGGAGGCTGGATGTCGTGAATCCCGAAAAGCATCTGATGATTCGCGATGTGCCCGAAGAGGAGCGTCCCCGCGAACGGCTGGTCCAGCTGGGAGCCGAACATTGTTCCAACGCGGAGCTGATCGCGATTCTGCTCAGGACCGGGACCTCCTCGGAATCGGTGATCGCCCTGGCCAGCCGCGTCCTCTCCAAGGCGGGGGGAATCCGGGGCCTGACGAATACCACCCTGGAGGAGCTCATGGAGATCCGGGGCATCGGAATGGCCAAGGCGGTGCAGCTCCTGGCCGGCATCGAACTGGGACGGCGCATTTCGCGGGCGATGCCCGAGGAGCGCATGACGATCCGATCTCCCCGGGATGCGGCGGAAATGGTGATGGACGAGCTGCGCTATCTCAAACAGGAGCATTTCATCTGCCTCTTTCTCAACACCAAAAACCGCGTCATCCACAAGGAATGCATTTTTGTCGGAAGCCTGGACACCTCCGTGGTTCATCCGCGGGAGGTGTTTCGCGAAGCGATTCGGCGCAGTTCCGCGGGAATCATCTGCGTGCACAATCATCCCAGCGGGGATCCGCATCCGAGCCGGGAGGACATCGACGTTACGTACCGGCTGTACGAAGCGGGCGAAATCGTCGGAGTGGAACTGATGGATCACATCATCGTGGGAGACGGCTGTTATTTCAGCCTGAAGGAGAAAGGAATGTTTCCCGGCCTGAACGGGTGAGACGGGCGGGACTCCACAGGTGAAAAGGGCGCGGGGAAGGAGGGAAGCCGTGCAATCCGACGGGGATTGTTCGGATTCCCTTTCTTTTTGCAGGCATTTGCAAATTTGCCGGGAGATCGGGGGCGTGGCATCCAGAAGGAAAATGATGGCCTTTGACGAAAGAGTAAGAGGAGACGGGGTGACGGCACATGAGCAAACTGGCGAAGCCGGGTGTGACGATTAAGGGAACCAAGGACGGTCTGTTGTTTCTGCTGGACGAAACCCGGCCTTTTTCTGCACTCCTGGCTGAGATCCGGCACAAACTGGAGAACCCTTCCTCGCAGATTTGGGATGGACCGGACACGCCGGTGCTGATCAAGTTGGGGCGAAGGCAGATTACCCGGGAAGAGGAGAAAGAGCTTCGTCGGGTTTTTTCCATCCGAAAAAATTTAATCGTCCGTTCCATCGAGGCGGAAGGAATGCACTACCTGGCCGATTCATCTCCGGGCATCAAGCTGCTTTGCGGAACGATCCGTTCCGGTCAGGTCCTGGAGCATCGCGGCGATTTGCTTTTTTTGGGGGATGTCAACCCCGGCGGCTGCATTCGCTCCACCGGAAGCATCTACGTGTTGGGGGCGCTCCGCGGTTTGGCCCATGCGGGAAGCGAGGGGGATGAATCGGCGATTGTTGCGGCATCCGTCTTTCGGCCGACTCAGTTGAGAATCGCTGGGGTGATTTCCCGCCCCCCCGACGAGTGGGATGAATCGGAAGTGGGCATGCGTTTCGCCTATTTGCTGGATGAGCAGATCGCCGTCGAATCGGTTCACGATCTGGGTCAGATTCGCCCGGAACTGGAGTGGAGGGATAAACGCTTCAAATCCCTGTAAGGAGGGAGAGACGGTGGGGGAGTCGATCGTCGTCACTTCCGGAAAGGGAGGGGTCGGGAAAACGACCACTTCGGCCAATGTGGGCACGGCGTTGGCTTTGGAAGGCAAAAGGGTGTGCCTCGTGGACACGGATATCGGTCTGCGCAACCTGGATGTCCTGCTGGGCCTGGAAAACCGGATCGTATACGACCTGGTCGATGTGATTGAGGGCAACTGCACCCGGCAGCAGGCACTCATCAAGGACAAGCGCTGCGACACGCTGTACCTGATACCGGCGGCGCAATCCAAGGACAAGTCGGCCATTTCTTCGCAGCAACTTCGATCTCTGATCGCCGAATTGAAGGAGGAGTTCGATTACGTCATCATCGACTGCCCCGCGGGAATTGAACTGGGCTTCAAAAATGCCGTATCCGGAGCGGATCAGGCCATTGTCGTGACGACGCCGGAGAGCGCCGCCGTCCGGGATGCGGACCGGGTGATCGGCCTGCTGGAAAAGGAAGATATCGGCAAGCCGAAGCTGATCGTCAACCGCTATCGACCGCGCCTTGTGAAGGAAGGCGGAATGATGAAGGTGGACGACGTGGTGAACATCCTGGCGGTCGATCTGCTCGGAGTGGTTCCCGACGACGAGACCATCATCCGCACCGGAAATCAAGGGGAGCCCGCCGTTTTCGAAGCCAAATGCCCCGCCGGAAGGGCCTATCGCAACATTGCCCGCCGCATACAGGGGGAGGCGGTTCCGATGCTCCCGCTGGAGAGGCAGAGCGGCTTTTTTTCCAGGTTGAGGCGCTGGCTCGGTTTCGGATGATCGAACATTTTTACATATTTGATGCCCCTTCGCATATTCCGATGAGACAAGTCATATGTTGGTACCGATAATGCTTGGCCACAAAGGGGCGGGTGACGGATATGCGAGAATGGGGCCGGGGAATTCGCAAGCGGCGTCAGAGGCGGGTTCGGGCGATCCGGGAAGGAAAACCCCGCTTCAATGGCGGCATGAGATGGAAATATAGGGATAAAGAAGAAATGTCAGGTTGGGATGTAAGTCCGTGGAATCGGCCCGGACCCTGGAACGAGAAGACCAAGCATCGCAAGGAAAGCCGCTTTTTGATCCAACTGTTTTGTTCCTTTCTGCTTCTGACGTTCACCTATCTGATCTTCCAGTCCGACACGGCGGCCGGGCGCAAGGCGCAGGATTTTGTCGCCCAGGTGATGGAACGGGATTTTAATTTTGCCGGAGTTGCCGAATGGTATGAGAGCAAGTTCGCCGGCAGTCCGTCGATCCTTCCCGTTTTCAAACCGAAGTCGGAGAAGGACTCCCGGGAGTCTGTCTCCTGGTCCGCCCCCCTGCAAGGGGATGTGATCCGTCCCTTCAGCCGTGACGGCCGGGGGATTGTGATCGCCGCAAGCGGTCCGGGCCCCGTCACCGCTTCCGCCGAGGGCCTGGTCGTGTTTGCGGGTGAACGGGAAGGATTGGGAAAGACGGTGATTGTCCGCCATCCAGGGGGAAAGGAGACCTGGTACGGATGGCTGGACAAGATCCGGGTGCGGGCAGACGATTGGGTGAAAAAAGGACAGACCATCGCTTCGATCGGCGAGCGGTCGGGAAGGTCCCTGTTGTATTTTGCCCTGAGGGTGAACGATCGGTTCGTCGATCCGGGGGACGTGATCCCGCTTGAGTAGCCTGCCCTGGCAGGGGATCCGCATCCGCATTCACTTTCTTTTTTGGGTTTCCATTTTGTGGTCGGTGCTTACCGGCCGTTTTATCGAAATCGTCGCATTGTTCGTGCTGGTGATCATCCATGAACTGGGACATCTCACCGCCGCCTGGAGCCACGGGTGGCGGGTCACCGCCCTTGAGCTGCTTCCCTTCGGCGGCGTTGCCCGCACGGATGAATGGGGGACGGCTCCGGCCCGGGAGGAGATTCTCGTCGCCCTCGCCGGCCCCTTCCACAACGTGATGATGGTTTTGGCGGGTTTTCTCTTTTATTTTTTCGGCCTCTGGACGGAGGAGTGGACCGCCTTTTTCGTCAAGGGGAACGCCATGCTGGCCGGCTTCAATCTGCTTCCGATCTATCCCTTGGACGGAGGCAGGGTGTTGCAGGGCCTTCTCAGCTATGTCCTTCCCTATCGCCGCTGCCTCGACTGGACTTTCAAGGGAAGCCTGGTTCTTTCGCTCGGCTTGCTGTTTCACGGTCTGTTCGGAACGGGGGAAGTGCATCTCAATCTGGTGATTGTCTCCCTCTTTTTGTGCCATGCCAATTGGACGGCGCTCAAGCAGAGGGAATGGCAATACATGCGATTCCTCATCCGGAGACGGGATCGGCCGCTTGACGGCGGCCGGATGGTCCGTTTGCCCGTTTCCTCCGAGGACCGGTTGCTCGCGGTGTTGAGGCGGTGGAAAAAGGAGGTGTACCATGTGATGGAGGTGTTCGACCGAAAGGGGCGCCCCTTGGGATCCGTCCCGGAGGAAGTGGTTTTGAAGCGCTTTTTCGAGGGGGAAAACCCGCGGGCGCGGATCGGTGAGCTCCTGCGGTGAGGTGCGACGGACAGGCGGCCGGTGTCCCGGAAGCGGGCACACCGGCCGACGAGCTTTTCACGCTCGGTTTTGGTAAGCTTGTGCCAGGGCACAGATGCTTCGTCCCAGTTCCAGTTCGGAGGCGTTGCTTCATCGGCTTCTTACGCCCGATGTGGCCCCGTTTGATATCCACGTACTGCGGCGGGGAAGTGGGGCAAACCGCTTAAAATGCAGTTCGCGAACACCACTTTTTCTTCTATCTTTTGAAGTCCTTCGCCGAATTTTTTCGGACCGCTGAGCGTTGCGGCGTGCTCCCTTTTCGTTGGCATCTTTCGGCTAGCCGAAGTGACCGGGAAGGATGACGGTTTCGTCCGGCCATTTTAACAACCTCTTGAGGGTTTCGTCATGGACCGGAGCCCGGGTTTCGCCTCTGCCGCCCAAGTCGGAACGAGCAATGGATTCCCAAAAGCAGTTGGGCGGCTGTGTGGCTACGGCGGTCACTTCCGTCGTCCCTTACCGAACATTCCGGTCGTAGTAACTGAGCGGCACGCGTTCCACGTAGCGGATCGTTTCCTTGGCCACGTCCGTTTTGGTGTTCCCGTCGTAGGAATACCAGATGTTCACATGGAATCGCCGGTTAGCGCTCATTGACCAAATAGGGATGTTTCCGGCAGTGTGACCGGGAATGCGAGGACCTTCACCCGGGCGAAACCCACGATGAATTCCCGTCGGGTTTCCCCATTTCAAGGGGATTTGGGGAGGCAGGACGTCAACGGGGTGGATGCCGCCGACTCCCAGCCGCGCGGCCAAAGGGGTCCCCGCCGATGCGATCGGCGTGGACGTGGGTATCCAGCACGGTGACGACCTTCAGCCCCTTATCTTTGATCCAGCGGAGGTATTCATCGATATGGCGCAGAGGATTGACGATGACCGCCTCACTCCGGGAAGCGACGACGTAGCGGAGGCACCCGGGGGGCCGGATCGCTTGCCGGATCATCAGCTCGTCTTCCTCAGGAATCATTCCCCCATGTTTCCATTCCGCCCCGCAGGTTGACCGCACTGCATTCCGGACGGCGCAAACCTTCGGCGACGAGGGCCGAAGCCCCGCCTTTTGCACCGCGGCGATTGTTCGGCCCTTTGGCAGCCGGTCGGGCCGATTTTTCTGGGGTAGGGGCGACCCCCTGGCTGAATCCTCCTCATCCTCATGTTCCAACCGTTCAAAATGCGGCCCGTGATGGCCGGAGTCACACCGCGGGTTGCAGACATCCACAACAACCGTTTTTCCCCTCCAGCAGTCGCTTCGGTCACGGAAATTTCCTTGGTTGAAAGGGGCATGAACAAACCTCCCTCCCGCACACCGATGGTCCCTTTCCGGAATTCGTCAAGAGGCGAGGGAAGGAGCCCCCTTTTTCCTTGGAGCTGTTTGGTTTTTTGCGCCCGAAAATTTGACAAATCCCCTGATCTGTGGTAGGATTTACGTCGTGTATCTTTGCTTGCCGACCCGGACAAGCAACCGCTCAGGGCGGGTTTTAAAGGGAATTCCACCCGTCTCTGGCGAGTCTCGATAAAGGAGGTTAACCGGGGATGTACGCGGTCATTGAAACGGGGGGCAAGCAGTACCGCGTGCAGGAAGGGGACGTCATTTTCGTCGAAAAGCTGTCTGCCCAGGAAGGGGAGACCGTCCGCTTCGACAAGGTGCTGCTGCTCGGAAAAGAGAATGGAACCGTGATCGGAACGCCGACGGTCGAAGGGGCTTCCGTCACGGGGAAAGTGGAAAAGCACGGAAAAGGAAAGAAGATCACCGTTTTCAAGTTTAAACCGAAAAAACGGTACAAGCGGACAAAAGGGCATCGCCAGCCCTTCACCAAGGTCAAGATCGAAAAAATCGAGGCTTGACGACGGATGATACGCGTCACCGTTTTCAGAGCGCCCGACCGGCGGATCCGGCGGGTGCTGGTCGAAGGGCACGCCGGATATGCGGATCCCGGAGAGGACATCGTCTGTGCGGCGGTGTCGGGGATCACCCTCGGATTGGTCAATTCGACGGAGCGGCTTCTCGGGATTCGGGTTCATCAGGCTTCGGACCGGGAAGGAAGGGTGGATTGCCGCGTGCCCGAGGGGCTTTCCCCCGAACTGGCCGAACGGGTCCAGCTGTTGATGGAAGCGATGGTGACATCGCTGGGAATGGTGGCCGAGGAGCACCCCGACTTTGTTCGGTTGTCGGATTCGGTCGGGAAGGAATAGAGGAGGAGGTGGAGAAAATGCTGAAAATGAACCTGCAGTTTTTTGCCCAGAAGAAGGGCGTCGGTTCGACGAAGAACGGTCGTGACAGCATTGCGAAACGCCTGGGCGTGAAGCGCGGCGACGGTCAGTTTGTCACCGCCGGAAGCATTTTGGTCCGCCAACGCGGAACGAAAATTTACCCCGGCATGGGCGTGGGACGCGGCGGCGACGATACGCTGTTCGCCAAAGTGGACGGCGTGGTCCGCTTCGAGCGGTTGGGGCGCGACCGCAAGCGGGTGAGCGTTTATCCCAAGACTGTTTGAGTCGGGTCTTCGATGGAAGCCCCCCGGTTTTCCGGGGGTTTTTTTGTGTCTTGATTTTAAAGTATAATAATATGGATTAGAATGCCCATTTTTTTCAACGAAATGCCTGAAAGACGGTTTTCATGACGGATTTCGTTCCCTCTCGCGCTCAACCCGGTGGCGGTCCGCCCGAAAAAGTTTTTGAAAAAGGGAGTCGGTGAGGATGCAAGGATGGTGGACGTGGTTGAAACCCTTGAGTCCAGCTGTCCTTTGTCTGTTTTTTTCTGCGGTTCAACCCTGGGGATGGAGGGCCGGGATCGTTCTGGGCGTTTTGGGGGTTTTTGCGCTGCTTTTGGGGGTCCGCCATCTCTATGAACGCGAAAGCGCACGCTTCCGGATCCGCCAGGCGGAGACCTCCCTCGGCCTGTTGGAGCGGAAGCGGCACGATTGGATGAATCATGTCCAGGTCATCATGGGATATTTGTCGATGAAGCAGATCGATCGCATTCGTCCCTATCTGGAGCAGTTGGTCAAACAGGCCCACCGGGAGAGGTGCCTTGCCCAAGTGAAGCACCCGCCCCTGGCTGTCGCCCTGGTCTCGCTTCCTCATCGATTTCCCGAATGGGATTGGGAAGTGGAAATCGGGGAAGGCTTTCAATCGATTCCACCTTCCGAAGCGGAGCGGATTTGCCAGATGGTGGAGGAGACGACCGAGGAGATGGGGCGCATGGTTTCCCCCGATGATCGGATGACGGTGCGGTTTCGTTTTGACAGGGGGGAAGATGGGGTGATCTTTTCGGTCAATGTCTCCCGGGAGCGGAAAGTGAGGAAATGCGACTGGGAACGGCTGAAGAGACGGATTGAAAACTGGCAGGGAAATTTTCAGGCTTTCGACGGGGGCTTCATGGCGGAACTCCCCCTTGGCGGGGGAAAATCCGCCGGAAACCGATTGTTGTCGTGGGGCAGGTGACGGACGGATGTTTGTCGATTACGTCAAAATATATGTGCGAGGGGGAGACGGCGGCAACGGGGCGGTCGCCTTTCGACGCGAGAAGTATGTTCCCCGGGGAGGCCCCGCGGGAGGTGACGGGGGACGCGGGGGCGATGTGATTTTCCGCGTGGATGAGGGTCTCCGCACCCTGATCGATTTTCGCTACCAGAAACACTTTAAGGCGAAACGGGGAGAACACGGCCGGTCGAAGGGGCAGCACGGCGCCAGCGCCGAACCGCTGGTGGTGAAGGTTCCGCCCGGAACCGTGGTGAAAGATGCCGAAACCGGGGAGGTGATCGCCGACCTGACCCGAAAGGGACAGGAGGTGGTCGCAGCCCGCGGCGGCCGCGGGGGAAGGGGGAACATGCGTTTTGTCTCCCCGTCCAATCCGGCGCCGGAAATCGCCGAGAACGGGGAGCCGGGGGAAGAGCGATGGGTTGAATTGGAACTGAAGGTGCTGGCGGATGTGGGATTGATCGGTTATCCCAGTGTGGGAAAATCCACCCTGCTCGCCGCGGTTTCCGCTGCCCGTCCCAAAATCGCCGACTATCATTTTACGACTCTCGCTCCCAATTTGGGGGTGGTGGATGTCGGGGACGGGCGGAGTTTCGTGATGGCCGATCTGCCGGGGCTGATCGAAGGAGCCCATCAGGGTGTCGGCTTGGGCCATCAGTTCCTGCGCCATGTGGATCGGACGAGGGTGCTGGTCCATGTGGTGGATATGGCCGCCCTGGAAGGGAGGGATCCCTACGAGGACTGGGTGAAGATCAACCAGGAGCTCAGGCTGTACCGGGAGGATCTGGCCAATCGCCCGCAAATCGTGGCCGCCAATAAGATGGATCTTCCCGATGCCCGCGGCAATTTGGCCGCCTTTCGCGAAAAAGTGGGGCCGGACGTTCCCGTCTATCCCATTTCGGCGGCCACCCGGGAAGGACTCAGGGAACTTCTTTTCGCCGTGGCGGATCTTTTGGATCAGCAGGAACAGCCCCTGGAAGAAGAGTCCGGCTCCGGGTACAAGGTGTACCGGAGCCGGGAGCCGGAGGAACCCTTTGTGATCCGCCGGGAAAACGAGGTGTTTGTGGTGGAGGGGGAACGGGTGGAAAAGTTGGTGGCGATGACCAACTTCGCTTATCATGATGCCGTTCGCCGCCTGGGCCGCATCCTGCGGGAAATGGGGGTCGAAGACGCCCTCCGGGAAAGGGGGGCGAAGGAGGGCGATACCGTCCGGATCGGCGGAATGGAATTTGAGCTGATGGATTGAAGGTCAGCCGGCGTATCGTTCGGCGATGCGGTCCACGGCGGGGCCGTAGGATTCTCCGAACAGATTCAGGTGGACCAGAAGATAATAGAGCTGATACAGCGGCTTTCTCTCGGAAAACCCCGGCGCAAGGGGAAAGGCTTCGTTGTAGGCGTCGTAGAAGCGGGAGGGGAATCCGCCGAACATCTCCGAAAAGGCGAGATCCACCTCCCGGTCCCCGTAGTAGGCGGCCGGATCGATGAGGAAGGGAACCCCTTCGCTGTCCGCCAGGGCGTTTCCGTTCCACAGGTCGCCGTGCAGGAGGGAGGGACGGAGGTCGGGGCGTTCCAACCACCGTTCGAGGCGGTCGCACAGCCGGTGGAGGAGCCGGCTGCGCCGTCCGGGCAAAAGGCCGCGTTCGGAGGCCAGCCGGATTTGCGGCACAAGCCGCCGCTCCCGGTAAAAATCGGTCCAGCTGCGGTACCAGCCGTTGGGCTGGGGGAGAATCCCGATGAAATTGTCTTCCTCCAAACCGAAGGCCTCCGCCGCGGACCGGTGGATTTCCGCAAGCCCCCGCCCCAGCTGTTCCGCCGCGCGCCTGGAGGACAAGCCCCGGGAACCGGAATCGATCCATTCCATGAGGATCCATCCCTCCCCGCCCTCCGGGGGATCGTTCCACGCATGGACGCGCGGAATGCGCACCGCCTTTGCCGCCCGGCCGAGCCGCTCCAGCCCCCGCGCTTCGGCGGCAAAAAAGCCGGGAGGCGCATTTCGGTGCCATTTGAAAAAGTAGGTGCCCCTTTCCGTCGTCAACCGATATGCCCGGCTGATGCTGCCGCCCGGCACCCCCGCCGCGTGCCGCAGGGGACCCGGGTCGCCGAGCCTTTCGAGCGCTTTCAGGGCCGCCTGCTTCCAATCCTCTGAAGGCAATCAGATACCCTCCCGTTCCCGGATTTTTTGGAGAAGGGCGCGGCATCCCGCTTCCACCAGCTCATATACTTCCTCAAAATTTCCCGTGTAGTACGGGTCCGGAACGTCGGACCGGTCCGCGTCGGGGATGAAATCGGTCAGCAAATACAACTCGGCGGATGCATCCTTCGCCATGCGCCGAAGGGCGGACATGTTGCTGTTGTCCATCGCCACGACGATATCGAAGCGATCCAGATCTTCCCGGGAGATTTGCCGGGCGCGGATGCCCTCGTGGGAAATCCCGTAACTGTCCAAAATTTCCCGAGTTCCCCGGTGAGGAGGTTCGCCCTCGTGCCAGCCGCCGATTCCGGCGGAATCGACGCGGATTTTCTCCTCCAACCCGGCCTCTCGCACCATCTGACGAAAAACGGCTTCGGCCATCGGAGAACGGCAGATGTTGCCCAGACAGACGAACAATACGGATATCATGCGCCGGCACTCCTTCCCCGTTGGTGTTCACGTTCACTATGATAGCACAACGGAAGGGAAGGGGCTTGGCAAAAGTGGCAAAACGGACAAAACGTCCGTTTTCGGGTTATTGACAAAGCGTCGGAGGCGCCGAGCGCCCCCTGCTGCATGGTGAGTCGGAAAATCGAGTCCCCAACCTTTTTGGAAACGTTGTAAAACCATCCCCATCGGATGCCGAAGGGGGGTGTGCCGCTTCGTTGCGATGGCAAAGGCACTCAGCGGCCCCCTTCTCCCGACACCATGTTTTATAGAGCTTTTGGCACGGAGTTGGTCAGTAGTCTTGAAACGGACAACATGATCATTTTTTTATGTTGTCGGACGGTCGGTGGCGGGGAGGAGAGGATGGCAGAGAAGGCGTGACTCCGCTGACGAAAAGAGGGGATGGGGAAAAAATCGTGTGCCAAGTGCCTGAAAATCGGAAAACGGCCTTTTCCCGGGCGCAGTGCGCCTGGAAGGCCATCAGGGAGGTGGACGGATTCCACGAACAGTGGGGCGGGTGGAATGTCCGCCGCCCCACTGAAGCGGGCATTCTCGCCCTGTGGCGTGATTGCTCCTCCCATGATGCCTTCATGTCCGATGTGCATGACTCCATTTTTCATGGGACCAAACAGGAGCAACCTATGAACGCCTTTCCGTCACCCTGTTGGAGGGCGTCCCGTCCCTTTCCGTGGAAAGAGGCGCCATCCGCCGGGCATTGTCCGGCCGATGGCTCTGCGTAAGCGATGATCAACTTCATCCTGAACGGGTCGACTCCTTCATCGGGGAACAAAGTCTGGTCAGAGAGGAGGCTGCGGCTTTCCTGGGCCGGGCGCTGAACGGATCGAACCGCTTCCTCTCGTTTACCCTTTGCCGGAATGAACCCCCCTTTGGGTCCGTCCGGGACCGCCGGATCTTTCGCCTGCAAGAAGAGTGGTTGGTATAAGCCCGGCTGAATCGTTTCACCCATACTGCTGCGTGCGCGGAAAAATAAGGCGCTGCAAAACGTTCTGATGTCCGTTTTCAGCTCCGGAATGCTTCGAAGCGGCGATGGACGCGCGTCGAAACCGGTTCCCCGGGAACCGGTTTTTTGGCGTCCCCCGCCGACAAACATCGCGGGACCGGAAGCTTGCCCCCTCACGGGAGGGAAAGGGACCGTTTTCCCTTGTCAGCGAACCCGGGGGGCCTCTTTGTCGCCGTCTTTTTCTTTGAGCGTGTTTTCATCGGGAAAACCGACTCCCTCCACATACATGTTCACTTCCACCACCTTCAGCCCGGTCATGTTGGTGATGGCCCGCTCCACGTTTTTTACCACCTGATCGTAAATTTCCGGAACGTTTCGTCCGTATTCGACCACCACTTTGAGATCGACGGCCACTTCCGTCTCCCCCAGCTCAACGGTGACTCCCTTCGTCAGATTTTTTCTTCCCAACCGCTCCGCAAATCCCTCGACGATTCCCCCGCTCATGGACAGGATTCCATCCACCTCGCTGGCGGCGATCCCGGCGATGGTTTCCAGCACTTCCGTCGAAAAGCGAAGTCCGCCCCGTTGGTTTTTGTCCGCCATGCAATCATCCTTTCCGTTGGGTTTTTTCCATGAGTTTCATTCCCGTTTTGCGCGGCGGGGAATCCGTTCGGCATCCCCCCCTTGATGCATCGGTGGAGGAGGGGTATAATGTGTCTATTAATAAAAGACATTTGTCTTTTTCAGGGGGATGGTCATGGCGCATTCGGAAGATCCCTTTTATCTCGTACGGGCCGACGTTTTGCCCGAAGCGATCCAGAAGACGATTGAAGCGAAGCGGATGTTGGAGACGGGGGAAGCGCACACCGTTCAGGAGGCGGTGGAAAAGGCGGGCATAAGCCGCAGTTCCTTCTACAAATACCGGGACAGCGTCTTTCCCTTCAACGCCATGATGAAGGAGAAAATCATCACCCTTTCCCTGACGCTGGAACACCGGTCCGGCGTTCTGTCCAGCGTCCTGGGTTATCTGGCTTCATTGGGATGCAACGTATTGACGATTCATCAGACGATTCCGCTCCAGGGGGTGGCCAATGTGGCTCTCTCCGTCGACACGGCGCAGGTGACGAAAAGGGTGACGGAGATCACCGAAGGCCTTCAGGAGCTTCCGGGCGTCCGGTCGGCGATTCTGGTCGCCTCCGGCGAGTGAACGAAGCGGGGCAAGAGGGATGAGCACAACGGGAGTGAGGAGGAACCACCCATCATGTGGAAGGGAATTTTGGAACATTATCGGGATTATCTGCCCCTTTCAGAACGGACGCCGATCATCTCCCTCCAGGAGGGGAACACGCCCCTCGTCCGAGCCGAGACGCTCTCGCGGGAACTGAACATCGACCTGTATTTCAAGGTGGAAGGGGCCAATCCCACGGGCTCCTTCAAGGACCGGGGAATGGTGGTGGCCATCGCCAAGGCGGTGGAGGAGGGCAGCACCGCGGTGATCTGCGCCTCGACGGGAAACACTTCCGCTTCCGCCGCCGCTTACGCCGCACGGGTCGGCCTTCGCGCCGTCGTGTTGGTCCCCGAAGGTCACATCGCCGTGGGCAAGCTCTCCCAGGCGGTCATGTATGGAGCCGAAGTTCTGGCCGTGAAGGGAAATTTCGATCAGGCCCTGGACATCGTCCGTTCGATCAGCAGGGACCATCCCTTCACGCTGGTCAATTCCATCAATCCGTACCGGCTGGAGGGACAAAAAACGGCGGCCTTCGAAGTGTGCGACCGGCTGGGGGAAGCGCCGGACGTGCTGGCCATTCCCGTGGGGAATGCCGGAAACATCTCGGCTTACTGGAAGGGCTTCGTGGAATACCACAGGGCGGGGGTCATCCGTCGGCTGCCGCAAATGTGGGGATTTGAGGCGGAAGGGGCGGCCGCCATCGTCCGGGGAGAGCCGATACCCAATCCGGAGACCGTCGCCACGGCCATCCGCATCGGCAACCCCGCCAGTTGGAAACTGGCCGTCCAGGCGCAACGGGAATCGGGAGGGCGCATTGAGAGCGTTTCGGACGAGGAGATTTTGCGGGCCTATCGCCTGCTGGCCCAGGCAGAGGGGATCTTTGCCGAACCCGCTTCCGCCGCGTCCCTTGCCGGCGTGATCAAAATGCGGGAGAAGGGATGGCTTGCCCCCGGCACCCGGGTGGTGGCCGTATTGACCGGCAACGGCTTGAAGGATCCTTCCACCGCCCTGGAAGCCGTCACCGTGAAACCCCGCGTCATTCCCTGCGATCCGGAGGCCGTGCTCCGGGCGATTTCGGAAAGAGGGGTCCGCCATGGCTCCCTTTGACGATTTTGAAGTGGTGGTGCCGGCCAGCACCGCCAACATGGGGCCCGGCTTCGATTCCCTGGGGATGGCGTTAAACCTTTTTCTCCGCCTGCGCTTTTCCCATCAGGACCGGATGGAGATCGTCCTCAGGGGGGATCAGTGGAAGGGCGTTCCGGCCGACGGACGGAATCTGGTCATCCGCGTCATGCGCGAAGCCTTTCGCAGGATGGGAAGGAAGCTGCCCCCCTTCCGCCTGGAAATGGAAAGCGACATCCCGCTGATGCGGGGGCTGGGTTCGAGCGCCGCGGCCGTCGTCGGCGGACTGCTGGCGGCCAACCATCTGCTGGGCGGCCCTTTTAGCAAAGAAGAGATTCTTCTTGAAGCGACGCGTCGGGAAGGGCATCCGGACAATGCCGCCGCCTCCCTCTTCGGGGGTGTGGTGATCTGTTCCTGGGACGGCGAGCGGGTTTACCACGTGCAGGGTGATCCCCCTCCCCTGCACGTGGTCACGGCGGTTCCCTCCTTTTCCCTTTCCACGGAACAGGCGAGAAAGGTGCTTCCCAAAAGCCTCCCCCATCCCCTGGCGGTGCTGGCGAGCAGCCGGGCCAATCTGCTGACGGCGGCGCTGCTGACCGGCAAGTGGGAGCTGTTGGAGGTGGCGATGGAGGACTGGTTTCATCAGCCCTATCGGTTTCCCCTGGTTCCCGGCATGGAGGAGGTGCTGGCGGATTCCCAGCGGCACGGAGCGCTGGGAGTGGCCTTGAGCGGCGCCGGACCCACCCTGATCGCCTTTACGCGGGAACCGGAACGCGTCGGAAGGTTCATGAAGGGAGTGTTCGCCCGTCACGGCATATCCGTGCGGATCCTGTCCCTGCTCCCCTTTGCGGAGGGGGCCACTGTACGCTTGACAATCGGAATGGGTCGTAGTAAATTCATGGGAAACACCGAAGGAGTTGAAACATGAAAAAGACGGTTGCATATCTGGGACCGGCAGGAACATTCACCCATGAGGCGACGCGTGCTTTTTTCCCCGCAGACGATGTGAAGCTGGCGGGATATCCTTCGATTCCCGACGTGTTGGATGCCGTTGACGCCGGGCAATGCGATTACGGCGTCGTCCCGGTGGAAAACGCCATCGAGGGATCGGTGGTCCTCACCCTCGATTGGTTGATCCATCAGGTGGATGTGTTGATCGTCGGGGAACTGGTGTATCCGATCGCCCAGTGTTTGCTGGTCCATCCCCTCCAGGCGGAAAGGAATGCGGGGGAATGGACCCGGGTGGTTTCCCATCCCCAGGCGGTGGCTCAGTGCCGACTGTACCTGCGGAAACATCTCCCCGGCGCCGAGGTTTCTTTCGCCGAGAGCACGGCGGAGGCCGCCCGGCAGGTGAAAAGCCGTCCGGACAAGGCGTGGGTGGCCATCGGGACCCGGACGGCGGGGGAGCTGTACGGCCTGCATGTGCTGGAGGAGGATGTCCAGGATCATCCGAACAACTTCACCCGTTTCATCGCCGTGGGCAAAAAGCCGCTTCCCGACGGACACCGGGAACCGGACCTTCACAAGACGAGCCTTCTGGTCACGCTCCCTTCCGACTATCCAGGGGCTCTGCACCAGGTCCTGTCCGCCTTTGCCTGGCGCCAGCTCAACTTGTGCCGGATCGAATCCAGGCCGACCAAAAAGGGGCTGGGCAGCTATCATTTCTTCATCGATGTGGAGAAGGATTGGGATCCGGTGTTGATGGCCGGTGCGGTCGCGGAGATCGAAGCTTTGGGCTGTCACGTGCGCCGGCTGGGCTCTTTTCCCTGCTACCGTGTGTCGCAGGGGGCGAAGTCGATTGTTCGTTGACATTTTGTTGTGACGTGACTATAATGTTCGATAAATAAAATATTGCAATCCTTTTGATAGTCAGGAGGATACCTAGGGTTCCGCTTCGCCTTGGGGCGAAGGACTGGTCCGAGCGGTATCAACACCGTTGATCGGTGTACACCGTGGGGAAAAAAGCCTCGTGCGGCAGGTTCTGACTAGAGGTCGGAGTCTGCACGGAAGAGGCTTTTATCATTTTGTGCATATATCGGGGGGAGTGCTGAGCCAATGGAAGAGAAAGCAGAGCGATGGGTGTACATCAACGGGGAGTATTATCGGAAGGATGAGGCGAAAGTCTCCGTTTTTGACCACGGTTTCCTGTACGGCGACGGGGTGTTTGAAGGGATCCGGGTCTATGACGGAAATGTGTTTCGCCTGAAGGAGCACCTGGAGCGCCTGTACGATTCGGCCAAGTCGATCATGCTGGAAATCCCCATGACCATGGAGGAGATGCAGCAGGCCGTCGTCGACGCGGTCCGCAAAAACGGATTGCGGAACGCGTATATCCGGTTGGTCGTCTCCCGCGGAGTGGGATCCCTGTCGCTGGATCCGGAGAGTTGTTCCAATCCCCAGGTGATCATCATCGTCGATCAGGTTCGCCTCTTTTCCAAGGAATTGTATGAAAACGGCTTGCCCATCGTAACCGTTCCGACCCGGCGCAACATTCCGGACGCACTCAATCCGAAGATTAAGTCTTTGAATTATCTGAACAATGTCCTTGTAAAGATCGAGGCAAACCGCGCCGGCGTGGGGGAAGCGCTGATGCTCAACGAACACGGATATGTGGCCGAAGGATCGGGGGATAACATCTTCATCGTGAAAAAGGGCGTCCTATACACTCCCCCGGGATATGTGGGAGCCCTGGAGGGGATCACGCGCAGGGCGATCATGGACCTGGCGGATCAGCTGGGGTACCCGGTCAAGGAACAGCCCTTCACCCGACACGACGTGTATATCGCCGACGAGGCGTTCCTGACGGGAACGGCCGCCGAGGTGATCGCCGTCGTTGAAGTGGACGGCCGCCGGATCGGCACCGGCAAGCCGGGACCGATCACCCGGAGGTTGTTGGAAGAATTCCGGAAGCTGGTTCGGGTGGACGGCGTGCAGGTGTATCCGGAGTTGAGCGCGGCGCCGCAAATGGGTTGAGGCAGGCGCCCGTTGGATTGGCGCACATCATCCGTCGGGGGAAGCGAGGCTCTGCCAAAGCGGCGGGCATCGCTCCCCGACGCCACGCCCCGGGCTGCTTTTGGCCCTTTTTTGTTATTCGGCGCGATGCCATGGCCGGAGGAGAAGAGGATGCACATACGACGGTTGAATCCGGAAGACGCAATGTCCTTTCGGGAACTGAGGCTCAGGGCGCTGAAGGATCATCCCGATGCCTTTGGAACGTCTTACGAGGAAGCAGCGAATCTCTCCATCGAGAAAACGGCGGAAAAGTTGAAGCCTTCCCCCGACGCCTTCGTCCTGGGCGCCTTCGATGAGGCGGGAAAATTGGTGGGCATGGTCGGCTTCCACAGGGAGAAGGGCATGAAAAAGAGGCACAAGGGAGTGATCTGGGGGATGTATTGCCTTCCCGAATGCCGCGGGAAGGGAGTGGGAAAGGCGCTTCTGGCGGAGGCGGTGAAACGCGCCAGGAAGATGAAGGGGCTGGAGCTGATCACGCTCCGCGTGGTCGCCTCCAATGACCCCGCCAAGAATTTGTATCTGTCCGTGGGATTTCGGACGTGGGGGAAGGAACCGAGGTCGCTGAAAATCGGTTCCCGGTACATGGATCAGGAACTGATGGTATTGGATTTCGGATAAAAAGCGGGCGGGAGCGTTTGGAAGAAATGCTCCCGCCCGCTTTTTATTCCTCGGCGCTTGTCAACAGGGTCTCCAGGGTGCGTCGCATCTCCGGAGTCAACGGACGGCTCCGCTGCTCCCGGTAGTCGAAGTGCACCAGCACCGCCCGGCCGACGGCGATCAGTTTTCCGCTGTCCCGGTCCGTGATCCGGTGAAGGACGGTGAAGCTGCTGTTTCCGATCCGCTCGATTTCCGTGGTGATCCGGAGCCACTGGGCGAAGGAGGCTTGCGCCTTGTATTCGCAGCTGGTGGAGGCGACGATCAGTTTCCAGTTATTAATATCCAGGTCGGGATCGAGCATCCGGAACAGTTCCGTCCGGGCCGTTTCCATGTAGGTGTAATAGACGGCGTTGTTCACGTGTCCCAGCGCGTCGCATTCGTTGAAGCGCACCTGCAGCGTCGTAACCAGCGGCATCTTGGTTCCTCCCCGTGGGTGTATGTTTTCTTTCTTTCTCATTTTAAAGGAAAGAAAAAGTTTTTTCACGAATAGGGGCTTGTTTCGGCCGCCGCTTTCGGCGGCATCGGGGCAGAGCCCCCGTTGATGCAGTTTACTGCGGGAACAAGGGGAATCCCTCCGTGGCCCGGCGAGGGGATGCCGGTCATGCCAGCACATCCCGCCGGATGAACACGGCGAAGGCGATGACGAGTGCGGCCGCCGACCAGAGGGACAAAACGGACAGGGAGAAGGGAAGGCTCATGCCTTCGATCAGAATCGGGGCCCCGGACAGGTAATCGGTCAGCTGCAGGTTGGTGAAGGCCAGATATTTGAGGGTGGTCCAGGATGGCGCGAGCTGGACCAGCAGGTTGCCCGCGATCACCGCCGCCAGCATGATTCCCATGCTGGCGGCGGTGCTGCGAACGAGCACGGACACCATGAAGGAGAGGGTGGCCACGGCCGTGCAGGTGAACCACGCCAGCCCGAGGGCCATCAGGATGTATTTCCACTGGGGAACCAGATGCACGTAATCGGTGATGAGGTGTTCGCCTTTCATCTGGAACCCCGTCAGCACCGGCATGTCCCATCCTCCGTAACCGAAAACGATCCCGGATATGAGATAGGCCAGGATGCCGGCGATGAGGAGAAGCAGGGAAGTGACCAAAATCAGAGCGACGTATTTGCTGAGCAGTATTTTCCAACGGCGGACCGGTCTGGAGAGCAGGAGTTTGATTGTCCCCTGACCGTATTCGGAGGACACGATGTCCGCGGCGACGACCACCACCAACAAGGGAAGGAAAAGGGAGATGGACTCCTCGACAAATTTCCGGACAAAGGTGGGGGCTCCGGGCGCCGACGGATTGATGTCGTGATCCAGATAGTATTGCTGCACCTGAATCCGCAGCCGCATGAATTCTTTCCATTCTTCCGGAACCCGGTTGGAGGCCAGGCGATTCTGCGTGTCGACGATTTGTTGTTGCAAAAGGGCCCGCCAGTCGGAGGTGCCCATCTGTTCCATGGTGGTTTTGTAGGTTCGGTATTGGCCGTAGGTAAACACGGGAATCAGGACGAGCAGGATGAGAAAGATCACGAGCATGCGCCGTTTGCGAATCACTTTGAGAAGCTCGTTGTAGACCAGGCCGGTGAAGTTACGCAATGGGATCGCCCTCCGTCATCTGCAGGAAGATGTCTTCAAGCGTTTTCTTCCTCGGCTGGATCCCGGAGACGAGGATGCCTTCATTCACCAGCATGCGGACGGTTTCCCCGAGATGCTTCTCCGGGAGTTGGGAAAAAATAAGGTTTTCCCGCTTTTCCACGTTGGAGACGTAGGGGAGGTTTTTCAGGAGCTCCGCCCCCCGATCCGGAGGATCCAATGTCCATTCGACGACCAGGGAGTCTCCGCCGATCAGGCGGTCGACGCGGTCGGTTTTGAGCAGCCGTCCCCGGCTGATGATTGCCACGCGGTCGCACATCAGCTGGACTTCATGCAGGATGTGGCTGGAGATGAACACCCCGATCCCTTCTTTCCGGGCCAATGTCCGGATGAAATCCCGGAGTTCCCGGATGCCTGCGGGATCCAGCCCATTGGTCGGCTCGTCCAGAATCAGCAGTTTCGGCCGGCCGAGAAGGGCCTGGGCGATGCCCAATCGCTGCCGCATGCCGAGGGAGTAGGTTTTCACCTTGTCATCGATGCGTTTTTCCAATTCCACCAGGCGAATCACTTCATCGATCCGTTCCGGCGGGATGTCTCCCGCCATGCGGGCGAAATGTTCCAGGTTTTCCCTTCCGGACAGGAACGGGTACATTTCGGGATTTTCCACAATGCATCCCACATGTCGGATGGCCTTGAGAAAATCCTTTTGGAGGTTGTGACCGGCGATATGTACGGTTCCCCCGGTGGGGCGGATCAGGCCGACCAGCATCCGGATGGTCGTCGTTTTTCCCGCCCCGTTCGGCCCCAAAAAGCCGAAGATCTCTCCCGGGAACACCTCGAACTGGATATTTTTCACGATTTCCCTGCCGCCGATCCGCTTGGACAAATTTTTCACCGACAATACCGGTTCGGGCCGGGTCATGGGCGGTCATCTCCCTTTTTCGGTTCTCCCATGGCGTGAAGAAGGCGTTCGGCCATCTTCCGGTATCCCTCTTGATTGGGATGAAAATGGTCGCTGTACAGGTAGCGCGACGGGTCGAGTTGAAACAGGTCGAAGGTGGGCACCACCACAACCCGGGTGAATTGACGGGAGACTTCGGTGATCGTTTCGTTCCACTCCATCACCAGCCGGGAGGTCTCCCTTTGGTCCGGGAGATCCCCGAAGGGGTTGTACAATCCGTAGATAAAGACGGGGGCTTCCCCGTTCAGTTCCCGAATCTCCTTCAGAATGCGGGACAGGTTCTTCCTGTACAATGACCTTCCTTTGTCGATGGCCACCCGGTCCACCTGTTCCGGACCTCCGCTGGCCCTGAACAGGTCATTTCCGCCGATGGTGATGGTGATCCAGGTGGCGCGCCTGAGAAATTTCCGCACTTGCGGCTGCCGGATCTGTTTGGCCAGATCGGAGGAGGTTTGTCCGTTGATCCCGAGATTGACGGCGGTGACCTTGTCACCGTAAATTTTTTGCATCGCATCGTGGACCCGCCCCACATATCCCTTTCCCGTCATGTCTCCGGTGCCCCGGGTGAGGGAATCCCCCAGGCTGACGAGCAACTTGTTTCCGCTTTCGGAATCTCTTTCTTCGGGGGCGACGACCGCGGGTTTCGGAGCGGTTGGGGCCGGGTGGAAAAAGTCGATGACAGCCAGTGCAAAACCGGCTGCCAGCAGGATGAACGAGAGGAGAGCCGCTGCGCCGATTGCGGTCCACAAGGGTTGTCCTTTGATCGCCAAGACCATCACCTTTTTCCGCTTGTAGTGCGACTACTGCCTACGATATCCGGATCGGCAATGATCGTCAACCATCCAAGGGAGCTTTTGATCAAAGTAAGGGAGCAATTCGCCCATGGGCGCATATGTATGATATTGATCATCGCTTTTTGTGGAGGGGAGCTAACCGTGAAAATTCATATCGTGCAACCGGGAGAGACCATTGAAAGCGTGGCCGAGCGATACGGCATTTCCGTCGAGAAATTGCTGGAGGCCAACGATTTGTCGGAATCGGATTCCCTGGAGGCGGGCATGAAGGTGCGCATCCCCACGGGGCGGGTGCCCGTCGCGCAGCAGACACCGGCGGCCGAACCGGCGGGGGAGCGGCCGAAACATCGTCCTGAGCCGCCGAAGAAGGAGACCAGACCGCCCAAAAAAGAGCACAGACCGCCGAAAAAAGAGTACAGGCCGCCGAAGAAGGAGAATCCGTATCCGAATCCGTCTCCATCGCCCTGGGTGTCTCCCGACAGGAGCCCCTGGCGGGAAAGTCCCCCGTATTGGATGAGTCCCTGGGAGACTCCCCGCCGTTATCCCTACCCGTCGGATGAGCGGTATCCGGAGCCGGGTTATCCCCGACCGGAAACCCCCCGGCATCCTGCGCATCATCCCGGCTACCCCCATCCGCACAGGCCGATGATGCCTCCCATGCCTCATCCAGTATATCCCTGGACCCCCTGTTGTTATCCTTGCCTTCCCTTTCCGATGATGCCGATGCCGTATCCGATGATGCCCGGTCCGTACATGTATCCCCCGCCGAAATTCCCCTGCCGCGGGATGGAGAGCGATTCCGTTTGGTATGACTCGCTGGATTCCTCCTGGGAGGGGTCGGTGAGAACCCACGAGGCCGAAGAGGGCAGTTCCGCGACCGATATCTGGGATTCCCGGGAGAACTAGCGGACGTGGCGGGATCGAGGCCGATTGTCGGGGGAGGGAAAGGGATGAACCCGGAGTACGTTCCCGAATGGGAACAGATTTTGGGGATTCCCGTCAACGATTTTTTCCCTTTCCGGAGAATCGTGCGGCTGATCACGCCGGCGGGGGACTGGGTGGTGAAGCCGGTCCGCGACCCGGTCCAATTGCGCTGGTGGATGTCCGTCGACCGGGAATTGAGGTTTCGCGGATTCCGGTCCATGCCGCCGATTTACACGGACGGTAGCCGGTGGTTGATCACGCCGATGATCGACGGGTTTCCGGTGAGCTACCGGGACAGGAATCAGGTCCGCAAGGCGGCCCGCCTTCTGGCCCTCTTTCACCGTCTGGGACGCGGACTGGCGACTCCCCCCTTTCATCGGAAAAGGCATCCATTCCTTCACCGGCTGGACGCGCGGCTCTCCGAGTTTGCCCGCCTGCTGAAAACCTGCGAGGGGATGGAAGGGGAGATCGGCGAATTGATCCGGCAATACGGCCGGCAGTACTACCGCTACGGTATGGAGGCGCGGAAGCAAATCGCCGAATATCCCCTTTCCCTTCTGTTCGAAAGGGAGTGGCGCGGGCGGTTTGTCGTTCATCAGGATTTGGCCAGTCACAATTGGCTCTTGGACCGGAGGGGAAAGCTCTGGCTGATCGATTTTGAAACGGCGGATTACGACTGGCAGTTGGGCGACTTGTGGCAGCTGCTTTCCCGGGTGTTGCCGGAACAAAACTGGAACAGCTCCGTTTGGCACGAGGTGATTGCGGTTTACGGGGAGATTCGTCCCCTCTCCTCCATGGAGCTGTCGATTTTGAGAAAACTGCTCGGATTCCCCAACGAATTTTTCCGGGAAAGCTTGGGGGTGGTCAAGGGAAGAAGGGGCTACCATCCCGAGGTGGTCATTCCGTATTTGAAACGGATCGCGGAGGCGACCGGCAGGTGGAGGCGTTTTTTGCGAACGATTCGTTGATCTGCGGCCGTTTCACGCATCAAGGGGGCTGCCCCGCTCTCTTCCCTTGGGGCCGAAGGCGGCCCCCTTTTTTTCTGGCGGGGGAACACGGCAACTGGTGAGGGAAGCGGGCTTGTGCTAAGATGGGAAAAGAACGGGATCGATCATGGGAATTGCTGGGAGGCAGCGGTTATGAGAGTGGGGCTGGCCCAAATCCGTCCGGTATTGGGGCGGGTGGAGGATAACCTGGAACTGCATCGGGACATGATCCGCCGCGCCGAGGCCGAGCGGGTGGATTTGTTGGTGTTTCCCGAACTGAGTCTGACGGGATATTCCCTGAGGGATTTGACCCTGGATGTGGCCCGCACCCTCCGGGATGAATCGATTCGGCGTCTGGCGGGTGAATCGGAACGCCTCGACTTGGTGTTCGGCTTGGTCGAGGAAGGACCGGGGCATCTGTTTTACAACGCGGCGGTCTACGCGAGCGAGGGGGAGATTCGGCACGTTCACCGCAAGGTGTATCTGCCCACCTACGGGATGTTTGAGGAGGCCCGCCATTTTGCCCGCGGCCGTTTTTTCCGCAGTTTTGAGACGCGGTTCGGCCGCGCGGGACTCCTCATCTGTGAGGATGCCTGGCACCCTTCGGCGCCCTATCTGTTGGTTCAGGACGGGGCGGAAATCCTCATCGTGATTTCCAACGCCCCCGCCAAGGGGATGGGCGCCCGGGGGATGTCCGCCGAGGAGAACTGGTACGGCCTGTTGTCCAACCATTCCCTGCTTCACGGCGTGATCACCTTGTATTGCAACCGGGTGGGGACGGAAGACGGAATCACCTTTTTCGGCGGGTCGGCGGCGTTCGATCCCTTCGGGCGGTTCCTCGTGCGGGGGGAGCGGTTTGAATCCCGCCTGGTAGTGATCGATGTGAATCCGGAAGATGTGCGCCTCGCCCGTTACCAGATGCCGATGCTGCGCGATGAAGATCTGGAGCTGACCGCCCGGGAGATCGAACGGATTCTGAAGCGGCGGTCCGAAGGAGGGGAACTTCCGTGAATCCGGTGGAAGAGATGCTTGCCCGGGCGCCCTATTTGCGATTGGATGAGGAGCTGGCCGTGGAACTGCTGGTCCGCGCCCTCCGGGAAGAGGTGGAGAAGGCCGGCTTCCAAAAGGTGATTCTCGGGCTTTCCGGCGGGATTGATTCGGCCTTGGCCCTGTTTCTGTCCGCCCGGGCCTTCGGCCCGGAGAATGTGGTGGCCGTCTGCATGCCGTACAGGGAGAGCAGTCCCGCCAGTGTGAAGGATGCCCGAAAGGCCGCGCAAGCCGCCGGAGTGGAGATGGTCACCGTGGACATCACGCCGCAGATCGATGCGTATTTCGCGGGGTTTCCGGAGGCTTCCCCGTTGCGCAGGGGAAACAAGATGGCCCGGGAGCGGATGAGCATCCTGTACGATTTGTCGGCGGAGCATCGGGCGCTGGTGATCGGAACGAGCAACAAAACCGAACTGCTTTTGGGTTACGGGACCCAGTTCGGAGATATGGCCTCCGCGGTCAATCCCCTGGGGGACCTGTACAAAACCCAGGTTCGCCAATTGTCGGCCCACCTGAAGGTTCCGGAATCGATCCTGCAAAAACCGCCCAGCGCCGATCTGTGGCCGGACCAGACGGATGAGGGGGAACTGGGATTTTCCTATCTGGATGTGGACAGGCTGCTCCACTTCATGGTCGACCGCCGCTATTCGCGGGAAAGGCTGATTCGCCAGGGATTTGATCCCGGATTGATCGACCGGGTGCATCGGCGGGTCGTCGCCAACCAGTACAAGCGGAGGCTGCCGGTGATCCTCAAGCTGAGCGGGCGGACCGTCGGCACCGATTTTCGCTATCCGCGGGATTGGGGTTTGTAGCCCCGCGGCAACGCAGAAACGGACTTTTTTGGCGGGAGGAGTGAGGCAGATGGCTGGTCATTCCAAATGGAAAAACATTCAGCATCGAAAAGGACGCCAGGATGCACTGAGGGGAAAACTGTTCGCCAAGTTGGCGCGGGAGATTTTCGTCGCCGCCCGGGAAGGGGGCGGCAATCCCGACAACAACCAGAAGCTGCGGCTGGCCATCGCCAAGGCGAAGTCGCAAAACATGCCGAATGAGAATATCGAGAGGGCCATCAAGAAGGCGACCGGCGAATCCGGAGGAAAAGCCTACGAACGGGTGACCTACGAGGGATACGGCCCGGGAGGGGTTGCGGTGATGGTGGAGGCCTTGACCGACAATCGGAACCGCACCGCGGCCGATATGCGGTACATCTTCTCCAAAAAGGGCGGAAGCCTGGGGGAAGCCGGCTGCGTGGCCTGGATGTTTGAACGGAAGGGACATCTCACCATCGACCGGAACAGCACCGACAAGGACGAGGATGAGGTGCTGATGCTCGCCCTGGAGGCGGGCTCGGAAGACTTCCAGGTTTCCGGGGATTCCTATGAGATCACCACCGCCCCCGAGGATTTCGAGGCCGTGAAAAACGCCCTGGAGAAGAACGGCTTCTCCTTCACGACGGCGGAGGTGACGATGATTCCCCAGAATACCGTCTCCCTGACCGGGGAGGAGGCATCCAAGATGATCGCCCTCCTCGAGGCCCTGGAAGATCACGATGACGTGCAGAACATCTATTCCAATTTCGACATCGACGAGGACGAAATGGAGAAGCTCAGCCAGGAGGCGTGAAAATGCGGAAGGTTCATCGGAACCGGGTTCCGATGAACCTTTTTTCGCGGGGGAATCAGTTGTCTGACGGGTGGATGGTGAAAAAGGGCAGCTTATCAACGCCGACCATCCGGGCGTAGACGAACAATTGTCCCTTGTGGTGGATTTCGTGATCCAGCATGGTGTTCAGCCAGTGTTCCCCGGTGGCGCGATAGGGCCCCCAGGAAATCGTTTGATCCAGGTGGCGTTCGGTCAAGGACTCGAAGTCGGCTTTGGTCTTATCGGTATACTCGTCCACCAGGCGCCGGACATCCTCCATCGTCTCAAAGGAGGGAGGCTCGCCCATCTGCGGGAACGCTCCCTCTTTCACGGCCTCAACGAACATGCAGGAGGATGTGCCGATGTGGATCGCCAGGGAGCCGAGGGAAAAGGCTTCCTTCCAGGGCTTGTAATGCGTGTGTTCGTTGCCGATCGCCTCAAGGAGTTCGTGAAGCACCTTCCGGTGATTGAGCCATCTGGAAAGAAGCGAGTCCGCCCGGTTCATCGTTCCACTCCTTTCTTTTCGGAAAATTTTTCAATCCATTTTAGAATAGACCCTTTAGTCGCGGCTTGTCAACTTTGCCCGAAGCCCCCGGATCACGGTCAGGAAAAGGAAATGCCCCGTCCGGAAGAGGAAGCCTGAAAGGCCGCCGCGCGCCGGCGGGCGGGATGAAGGGCTGAAAAATAAGAGAAATGTAGTAGAATAATAGAGTATGGGACCGCCTTTTTATTTACAACAAAAAAGGGATTGCCTTCCCTTTGAAGGGGAGGAACCTTTTTTTAGAATCGACATATATAACAAACGGGAGAGGAGAGAAGACCTGTGAGGCTGGGCGTTTGGGCGATGGTGTTTCTTCTGTGTTGGTGGGTGATCGGCCCCGTGCCCTTGGAAAAACAAGAAGTGAAGGGGGCGTCGCCGAAGGTGCATCATCAGGAGGTTTCCGGGAAGAAATGGAAGGGGATTGAGTCGAACGCGGTTTTTGGAAGGGAGACGGAAGAAGGGAAAACCGTGGTTTTCGGCGTGGGGCCGACGGCCAAAAAGGCGGAGAGCAAATCCGATAAGAAGGAGATCAAAGGGGCGGAACAGGATTTGCAAAAGAAGCCCCAGCGGAAAGAAGCAAAGGCTTCTCCCGAACCCCGAAAGGATGACGGGAAAAAGGGCGGTGACGGGAGAAAGGACGATAAGAAGCGTCCCGTCCTCTACTTTAACGGGCCCAGGGACAAAAAAAGGGTGGCCCTTACCTTTGATGACGGACCGGATTGGAGGTACACGGACTCCATCCTGGACATCCTGAAGCGGGAGAAGGTGCGGGCCACCTTTTTTCTCGTGGGGAGGATGGCGGAGCAGCGTCCCGATCTGGTTCTCCGGATGGTGAGAGAAGGCCATGTGGTGGCCAACCATTCCTGGAACCATCCCAATTTGACCCGTTTGGATTCACGGCGGATGAGCGAGGAAGTGGACAGGACCAACCGTCTGATTTCGGAGATCACGGGAAGGTCGCCGAAGTTGTTCCGGGCCCCCTACGGGAATCTGGACCGGCGCGTGGAGGAAATGATCCGCGAAAGGGACATGATCATCGTCCATTGGAATGTGGACACGCGGGATTGGGCGGGGAGGCCGACAGACCGGATCGTCTGGACGGTCCGCCAGCAGGCCGGGCCGGGAGCGGTGATCCTTCAACACACCGCCGGCAGAAATCTGGACAACACGGTGAAGGCCCTGCCCCGGATCATCGCCGATCTGAAAAAACGGGGCTATGAGATGGTCACCGTGCCCGAACTGCTGGGCGTTCCCGCCTACAAGGAAGAGACGGGACGACAAGGATTCCCGGGAGCGGTTCGGTAGATCCCATGGACCGTTGTCCTGAGGAAAAATGCATTATCATTAACATGTACGCCGGAATGCCTATAAATAGCGGGATTCCGGCGTTTTTTTCGCTATAGATGTCCAATGTCATCCGAACGTTAACGTGACCCAAGCGTTCAGCCACCACCTTGGGATTTTCACCCAGTTGGAGGAGAATGGTGGCGTGAGTGTGCCGAAGGTCGTGAAAGCGAATCTTCGGCAGATCGCTATTCTTTAAAACGGCGTCCATATCCCGGTTGATGACTGCCGGATCGACTAGATTTCCCAACTGAGTGCACACGACTAATCCGTTATCGTTGTAAACAGGGCCAGCCGCCAGCTTTTCCTCCAACTGCTTCTTCTTGTGTTTTTCAGATAGACCACAGTGTCTTCCGGTAGGGTGATCGTTCTTCTGGCACCTTTGGTTTTCGCTTCCTGAATCTTTACTTTTCCGTAGGGTTTGGCCAAGGTTCGCCGGACGCTCACCCGCCCATTGTCCAGATCTACATCCTCCCATTTCAGAGCGAGGATTTCTCCTTTGCGCATTCTTAGTGAGAGCTAACACATAAACAATGTGATACCGTCGGCCTTCGGTCAATTTAAGGAACCGTTTGGCCTCTTCTATCGTCCACACTTATATGTCTAGGAGTGGTTTTCTTGGAGGGGTGATCAGGGCGGCGACGTTTTCGGGGATAAACTTCCATTTGTAGACCGTGCGGAGCGCCCGGCAGATCGAGCGGCTTCACTGGAGGCGCAGTATTCACAGCTACCACAGGCATAACCCAACCAAGGAATGGCGACACGGTCCCCTTCTTTAACTTCAGTTACACCTTTTCGCGCACTTTCTACAATGCCCACGCCTTCGTGTCCAGGAATGAACGGAAGTTTCGGTTTGATTGGCCAATCTCCTTTAGCGGCATGAATGTCGGTGTGGCACAACCCGGAGGTTTCGATTTTGACCACGATTTGCTCGGGACCGGGTTGGGCTTGTTCACTTCCTCAACATGTAGTGGCTGATCAAAGCTGCTGTGAACAACAGTAGCCAGCATTTTGGCCATTTCTACTCACTCCTTTTTGGGATTTTTACTGAGTTGAATGAAAAAAGTATGCCAAATTATATTCATCTCTGCGAATTGAAATTATTACGCGATAATTGTTAACTAAACGTTATATTGCAACGATTTGGAACAGTACAATTATGGAGTATTGTGTTACAATACAGGTAGGTGAAACAATTGGGGGTGGTCGGTTTGCTGAAGAATCCAACAAAAGCAAAGCCCCTATTGTTTCCTCCTGGAAACGAAGCAAGGAGTTCGGCGTAGACCCGGTGCAAGTGGAAAACGACATTTTAATGGGAGGAGAGCTGAAAGACCGACAGGGGCAACTGCATGAATTTTTTCGAACCTCTAACCGCCTGTTGGAATAGCTTTATACTTAGCTGAAAAAGACATCTTTCATGCTTATCGTGTCGGATCCGGAAGGATATATCGTTCGTTCTTGGGGAGCTCCTCCTTTTATCCATAAAGCGAGAAAAGTGTGGCTAGATACCGGAGCCAATTGGCATGAATGGGTTAAGGGTACCAATGCTATCGGTACCGCTTTGGCGGAAAAGGTCAGTGTGGTCGGTAAAGAACATTATTGTCGTGAAAACTATTTTTTAACATGTTATGCGTCACCGATCTATTCTCCGACTGGAGAATTATTGGGTCTTTTAGAAGACTGGTGAAAACAGACATATCTGTTCATAATTTGGGCTATTTGTTCGTGGAATTTAACGAAAAGGGAGACTGCCCACCGATATACGCTGATTAGCCTCCTACCATTTTCTGTTTTTGCGCATGCCAAGATGCCGGTGTGAGGTCGTTTTTCCTTAAACCGGCATAGCCGTTTGAGGTTTTGTACGATCGCTGTACAGAGAGCTTGTTCCTGCATACATTCCAGTCCTCTGCTTCGCGCACGATTCAACCCGTGTTCGTTTTTGGCTTCGGCATACCCATGTTCCAAGCGGGTGCGCTTCTTTTGAATATCCCGGTACTTTCCGTCCCGTTGAATCAGCCTGACCCGGTTTTTCGCCCGTATTTCTTCGACTTTCTCCTGTCGCTTCCGTTGGATCTCGGTATCGTTTGTTTTTCGCTTCCAAGTCGGTATCTCTTCCATTTCGGGATTGCACAGAGAAATCAGTAGAATAATCCTTTGCGAAAACAAAGATCGAAGATAATAAGAGGTGCCGCAGTTTTTGTCCCCCGACAGCGTCCGGATCCGGATTTGTTTGTGCCTGAAGCGCACCTCGGCCAGTTGTTGAAGACTCACTTCCCGCTCCGCTTCTCCCGAAGCGATGCTTGCCGTCGTCGCAAACGCCGGATTCCACGTCCGTCAGGTTGTGAACCGAGTAACGCAGGTGGGCTTCCTGTCCGTTGCTTTTCCGATACAAACGGGCATCCGGATCGGTGACACTTCGATGGGTTTGGTTGGAAAACTTTTTCCCGCGAAAGTTTTCACGGGCGGCGTATGCTTCAGAACCATACGGCATTTCTTGCTTTGAGGCGGCGGATGCAGAGGGATGGTTGTTGTCGTCATTCGGCGATCATTCGGGTGATCATCTGAATCAGCGGACACCCTTTGGTCTTCTTTTTCCAGCTCCAACAGATAGTCCTCCAGCGATTGAACGGGAACCAATATCTTTTCCTTCAAACTGTGGATCGAAGCATTTGCCCGGACCCGGGTTCCGTCCACACCGGCATGGACATCCGGTTTGACCAGGCTGGCGGTGATACATTGATCAATCACATGTGGCATGATTCGATCATATGGTGTTTACGCCAAAGCGCCCTTGTTTTCACAAGGGTGATTCGGTCCGGAAGGGGGGATTCGAAATCCAGTCCGCAAAACCACAAGTACCCGGCATGCATGGGCAATAAGCCTAACAGCTCGCGTTCCGAATGATTAAAAAGGTACTCCAGAATGTGATCCGAACGAAGAGTTCCGGATCAATCGAAGGACGTCCCATCTTCTCGGAATAAAGGGGGGCCACCCATTTGTGTACCTGGGAGAAATTGATGACGTCTTTCAATTTCCGCAGAATATGGTTTTGCGGTACGATCGCTTCCAAGTCGATCATTTGAAAAAGACGGGGTTGGACGTGTGAACGCTTTGGCGCTTTCATAAATCATGCCTACTGTCCATATTCGGCATGCTCAATCCAACATTCGATACTAACAGCCGGAAAACCTATCCCTTTGAATGACTTTTTCACCGGGCTTTTAGATGTAAGTGGAGATGCCCGAAATCACCATCCCCATACATTGTGAATGGTGATCGCGGCACCCGAGCTTGTCAAACACAAATGTTACTGGAAAATGCTCGAAACGAGTTGACTCTTTGTCTTCTGAAAGCTGATATGATTGTTCAGACGGTGGGCCAGCCCCTGATTTCAGTGGACGAGAATGGTTTGATTACTCGGATCAATCAAGAGGCTGCTAATCTGTTGAAGCGACCAATCTTTGAATGTATTGGCCAACCCTGTTTCACTGGTTCCATTCTTTAATCCCGAGGATCCATTCAAAAAATAAAGTTCGTATCGGACAATGGTGGAAGAGTAACGACTTGAGTGGTTAAAGTGATACAGGATGGGCGAAGAAAGGTATATCGGGCGACGTCCGGAAGAACCGTGGAAGAAATTGAAGAATTTTGAGAGTGGAAAATCCGTTTCCCTAATTAGCGAACCTAATTAGCGAAATGGTTTTGCAATGCCCTAAGATCCGAAACGTTCTCAAAACCGCTGCGGCAGTTGCCCGTACAGATGCAACAGTGCTCATTCAGGGAGAAACGGAACCGGGAAAAAATGAGTTGCCCAATATATTCATGAGGCAAGTGGAAGGACAGGGCCATTAGTTGTTGTAAACTGTGCTGCCATTCCGGGGCAACTGATCGAATCGGAGTTGTTCGGTTATGAAAAAAGATCCTTTACAGGAGCGAAGCGAAGGACATATCGGTAAATTCGAGGCGGCGAACGGGGGAACTCTGTTTCTTGACGAAATCGGGGAACTGCCCTTGGGTGTTCAGGTGGTCCTGTTAAGAGTGTTGGAAGAAAAAAGGTGAAATCGGATTACATCAAACCGAAGCCTGTCGATGTTCGGATTGTGGCGGCAACCAACCGAAAATTAGCTCAAGAGGTGAAGGAAGGACGGTTACGTTCCAATTTATATTACCGTTTGTGTGAATTTGAATTGTTTTTACCCCCACTTCGAGAACGTTCCAACCTTGTTCAGTTAGTCCACCATTTCTTGCAAAAGAACGCTCGGGATGTCGGGGGGGACAGTTCATTTTAGACGATGATTCCTGGAAGAAGGTTCCACCCGTCACTATTTGATAATTTCCGGATTCTTAACCATTACCGTTTTCCTCTCTCAATATAATGTACCTAAAAATTGGGAAAGGAGCGGAACATAATGACGTTTGGTACAGTTTCGCAACGTGTATGGAAGCGTTTTGTGCAAGAGGGTGTATTGGACGCTTCACGATTAAACAAACATATCTCGGAGTCGTGGTATCGATGTAAAAAAGAGGGTGTCAATCCACGCTTAGGTGAAGGAAAGCAAGTTCTGACCGGTGAACCGTTTAACCGCCGAAAGAAAGAAAACGCTTTACTTCTTGACATTGCTATGCCCTATGTAGAAAAAATGCTTAAGTATATCAAAGGTTCTCATTCCATTGTTTTATTGATTGATCCACAAGGATATGTATTAATCATGAAGGGAGATAAAGAAGTACTGCGTTTGGCACGAACGATTAACTTTGTCGAAGGCGTTAAATGGACAGAAGAGGAAGTGGGGACAAATGCGATCGGGACTACGTTGATTGTAAAGGAACCTATAACGGTGGTAGGTTCAGAGCATTACTGCCTTGCTTCTCATAAATGGACTTGCTCTGCCGCTCCTATTTGTGATGACGAAGGTATATTATTGGGAGTGTTGAATGTATCATCTCCAGTTCAATATCATCACCCTCATACACTTGGTGCAGTCGTATCGACTGCATACGCGATCGAACAAGAATGGAGAATTCGTCAACAAAATGAGCATCTAGAACTGATTAAGCAGTCCTCTGATTTGGTACAAACAAATATTCCCGTGGTGATATGTAACAACAAGAAACAGATCGTCTGTGCCAGCCAAAACGTGCAAAATGAGGTTCCCGAATGGTCGAAGATGAAAGTCACAGATTTAAAGGAATTGGGATACACAGAACAAAGTTGTACCCCTTTATACTCTCGTCATCACGGCGGACAGATCGGCTTTTGTATTCACTTGACATATACAAATCAGAAAAAGGTACTTATATATACAAAGGCAAAAAAACAGCCTTCAGTCTCCGTCTTTTTTCCGGGGGAAACAGGAACGAGTGAATCTTTTCAACGAACATTACGGGAAATAGCACAGGTCGCTCCTACAGAGGCGAATGTTCATATTTATGGGGAGAGTGGAACGGGAAAAGAGTTGATCGCCCGTGTGATCCATCAAAACAGTGCATATAAAGATGGGCCTTTTGTCGCTGTAAACTGCGGGGCGATTCCTCGTGAACTGATGGAAAGTGAATTGTTCGGTTACGTGGAAGGAGCGTTTACCGGAGCGCGGCGTCAAGGTCACCAAGGGAAATTTGAACAGGCCAATCACGGAACGATTTTTCTCGACGAAATTGGTGAGATCCCCCCTGCCATGCAGGTTGCATTGTTACGTGTCTTGCAAGAGCGGGAGGTTACACCAGTAGGCAGTAAGAAAGCGATACCACTCAATATCCGTGTTATTACAGCCACTCATCGCGATCTTCGCCAAATGGTACAGGAAGGAACATTTCGTGAAGATCTTTTTTACCGCCTTTATGTTTTTCCTATCTATGTTCCTGCCTTGCGGGAACGGAAGGAGGACATCCCCTACTTAATACGTTATTATTGTCGGAAGAATCACTGGCAAGTGAAAATACCGGATGTTATCATGGAGAAAATGATCGACTATGATTGGCCGGGAAATATCCGTGAACTTTTTAATGTATTAGAACAACTGCGTATTCTCTCAAATGGAAATACACCGGATCCTTCTCTTGTAGAGCATCTATTCGTTCATCGAATGGATAAAATTGTATCAAGAGATCCAAGTTACGTAAAACAAGAGAAACCTCTTACCTATCGTGAAGAATTGCAAAGGCGGGAGATCATTGAAGCCCTTGAGAAAACGGGCGGAAACGTTTCCTTAGCAGCCAAATTGTTGAACATTCCACGTAGTACATTTTACCGCAGACTCAAAAAGTACCAGTTATAAACATGTCATCTCATGCTGACAAAGGTAGCAGCTCAGCATTCTTTTTTTGTCATAAGAAGATAACACAAAAGAGAAATAAGAACGGAACCACATTTTCAAACCCTCGGCAAGGGTATTGAATTGGTCAATATTGAGGATTTAGTACAGCGGGATCACCTGTTGCACAATATTGATGCAGGGACATCCGTTATCGTTGCAGTATAACGGTCGGGTCTTTTCCACGATGAACGAAAAGTCCTGTTTACGGACTCAACGTTTCTAAAGGCGAACGAATTCACTCATCAGTTGGTTCGTCAATCCACGTGAGAAGTTGAATCGTGTCTTTGACGAGGATTGTGAAACGTACGACAAGCGGCCGTTATAAATTTATGTCACTTCTTAGGTAGTGTTCCCTAAAAAAGTCAAAAATCGGGGAGCTTTTGATTGAAGGGGAGAGAAGGAGAACGGAATATCCCATCCTTCCCTCCTGTTTTCTTTATGACCACCCGCGCCATCGCTGCTCTTCTTAGATTATGGGCCATGATTTTCATTCCAGCCCATGCTTCGGGCCCCATGTTCCGGTGGCTGCAAAAAGCGCTCGTCATCCAGCAGCTGATCCACTTGTTCCAACTCGGGAGGCAAAGAACGAAGCGGTTCTGGCAAGATCGCATCCCAAAGCGTCAGTTGGTTTTGCCGCAAATTCAACATTTTCATCACCCCGAAGGATTTGCAGGGGCGGGTCACGAATTCCTTATTTTTTGGCGGGAACAAATCGAATATCAAGAAATCTTGAGCCCATTCGATTATCTCTTCTGCATCCATTCGGCTCAACAGAGCACGCCAAACCCGCTCCCACGTCCCGTCTTCCGACCATTGCTTCAATCGCCGCCAACAGGTGGTGGGAGAACCATATTGTCGAGGCATGTCCGCCCAGGTACAACCTGTTTTCAACACGTAAAGAATTCCGTTCAGGGTTTTTCTCGAATCGGAGGGCGGACGTCCGGGTCCCGGTTTGGGTTTGGGAAGCAGGGGTTCAATAACAGCGTTCGTCTGTCAGCTCATGTCTCGTACTCATGCTTCCATTTTACATTGATAGATCATATTTTTGAAATAGCTTGTACTGCGAGTGCAAGTCCGATCCGCGAACGTGCTGGGATTGGCCGTCTTTATCCCGGTGAATTTTTCCGAAAAATGAAGAAAATTTTCATGTATAGGAAGACGCCAAGGATTTGTCAGAACCGGTTAAATGAATGAGGAAAAGCACTTTCGAAGGAGCTGTACGGACTTAGATATTAACGGATTATGGGGTTTGCCAAGGTAACGGAGAAAAACTGTCGTGTGCTAAACATTAAGAAAATGGCCTTTCTTATCTGGAAGAGAACAAGAGGCCTAAAGGTGGATATTTTTTGTTATCTCCTTGAGTCCGTTCATCTATTATCTTCCAATTAGCATACCAACCCAGCGGAATACCGCTGGGTTTGTTAATAGCCTTTATGTATCTCAGATGACATGGTCTTTAATGAACAAAATGGGACAAAATGAGACAAAATAAGACTCATGTCCCATTCCGTCTCAACGTGAAACTTATCTCTTGGATAAGGTCCCTGCTATGATACTTGAGAAACGAAGTAAATCGAATTGGCACCATATTTGCATATAGATATACAGTGCAGGGAGGTGGAAGCGTTTGCAGGTTTTTATATGCCGGGAGGTGGACTATGAGGTAGCTCTTGGCTGGCAAAAAGAATTCGTTGAAAAACGCAAGAGAGGTGAAATCGAAGATTCCCTCATCTTGCTTGAACACCCTCCCATCTATACGATGGGTTCGGACCAAAAATGGGAGCATTTGTTGTATCCACCGGATGAACTGAAGAAACAAGGTTTCAAGATTTATCGTTGCAACCGCGGCGGTGATATCACGTATCATGGCCCGGGACAACTTGTGGCCTATCCAATTATCCATCTGAAGGAGGCCAAACTCACACCGATCGGGTATGTGCGCCTTTTGGAACAAATAGTGTGTGATGTCTTGTCCTTTTACAAAATAAAAGGACAACGAAAAGAAGGATATCCGGGAGTCTGGATTCAAAACCGTAAAATTTGTGCCATCGGTATCGGGGTGAGCCGGGGGGTAACGTTTCACGGTTTGGCATTGAATGTACAACCGGATCTCACTCACTTTCAAAATATCATCCCTTGCGGTCTGGCACAGTTTGGGGTCACTTCTCTCGCCGAAGAGTTGGGATATTCACCTGATATGTCGACGGTTCAACAACAGCTGATCACGGCATTTAAACGAAATCTGCAAATCACGTGTCGTATCTGTTATCATCAACCAACGATAGGGGGAGACGACCATGACCGAGGCGCAAAACAAGGAATTATCGCGCGATAAAGCGATTTGGATGTATCGAAAAATGGTGGAAATCCGCAAGTTTGAGGACTGTGTTCATAAACTATTTGCACGTGGAATTTTGCCGGGTTTTGTTCATTTGTATGCAGGAGAAGAGGCGGTGGCGGTCGGTGTATGTGCCCATTTGGAAGAAAAAGACAGCATTACAAGCACTCACCGTGGACATGGTCATTGTATTGCCAAAGGGTGTGATCTGAACGGAATGATGGCGGAACTTTACGGGAAAGCCACAGGACTGTGCAAAGGAAAAGGCGGCTCCATGCATATAGCTGATCTGGAAAAAGGAATGCTTGGTGCCAATGGGATTGTAGGCGGAGGCTTTCCTCTTGCATGCGGTTCGGCGTTGACAGCGAAGTTAAAAGGGACAAAAGCAGTATCTGTTTGTTTCTTTGGAGACGGTGCCAATAACCAGGGAACTTTCCATGAAGGGATTAACCTGGCAGCTATCTGGAAATTACCGGTTATATTTGTCGCAGAAAACAACGGATATGCAGAGGCCACCCCATTCACCTATGCGTCCAGTTGTACCGATATCGCTCAGCGAGCAGCCGCCTATAACATTCCTGGTGTCATTGTGGATGGAAAAGATGTGATGGCCGTATATAGGGCGGCGCAAGAAGCGGTCATAAGAGCGCGAAACGGAGAAGGCCCCACATTAATCGAATGTAAAACCTACCGCAATTATGGTCACTTCGAGGGAGACGCGCAAAAGTACAAGAAGAAAGAAGATCAAGAAATACATCTGCATGAGAAAGATTCCATACAAATCTTCCGTAACTATCTTTTGTCCAACAATCTGTTAACAGAACAAGAGCTTGAAAGGATAGATAACGATGTTGAGAAAGCGATTTCAGAAGCTGTACGATTCGCGGAAGAAAGTCCGTATCCGTCTGCGGAGGAGCTTATGACGGATGTCTATGTTTCTTACAAATAATATTGGAGGTGTAGAAAATGAGCAGAAAGATAAGTTTTTCCGAGGCCCTCAATGAAGCGATGAGGTTGGCGATGCGGGCCGATGAAAACGTGATTTTGATGGGGGAGGACGTGGCCGGAGGCGCGCAAGTTGATCATCTGCAGGATGATGAAGCGTGGGGGGGTGTATTGGGGGTTACCAAAGGGTTGGTACAGGAATTTGGGCGTAACCGCGTTCTGGACACGCCGATCAGTGAAGCCGCTTTTATCGGCGCGGCTGTGGGGGCGGCAGTAACCGGACTCCGACCGATTGCTGAGTTAATGTTTAACGATTTTGTCGGTTCCTGTTTCGACCAAATCCTGAATCAGTGTGCAAAATTACGATACATGTTTGGTGGCAAAACGCAAGTGCCTTTAACAATCCGTACCATGTATGGCGCGGGATTTCGGGCAGCCGCGCAACATTCGCAAAGCCTGTATGCAATCTTCACGCACATCCCGGGAATTAAAGTGGTCGTTCCTTCCACGCCGGCGGATGCCAAGGGACTGCTCCTCGCTTCCATCGCTGATAACGATCCGGTAATTTTCTTTGAGGATAAAACCCTTTACAACATGGAAGGCGAAGTACCCGAAGGACATTATACGATACCGATAGGAAAAGCAGATATAAAACGGGAAGGGTCAGACCTTACCATCGTAGCCATTGGAAAGCAAGTGCACACGGCTCTCAAAGCAGCAGAAATCCTTGCTAAAAAGGGAATGGAAATTGAGGTGATTGATCCTCGCAGTCTGTCTCCGCTAGATGAAGAGACAATTCTCCATTCCGTGGAAAAAACGAATCGTCTCATCGTGATCGACGAAGCTAACCCACGTTGCAGTGTAGCTACAGATATTGCCGCCCTTGTTGCGAGCAAAGGGTTCGACATGCTTGATGCACCAATAAAAAGAATTACCGCACCGCACACACCCGTACCGTTCTCTCCTGTTTTGGAAGACCTCTATTTGCCAACACCGGAGAAAGTCATTCAAGCGATTTCCGAATTGGTCGGTGATGATTCCATACTCACAGCTTCTTGATCGATGAAAAAGATTAAGAGGTGAAGCATAGTCTTCACCTCTTGGTTATAAAAGGGAGAGATTGAAAATGGCTAGTGAATTGATTATGCCGAAACTCGGAATGGGAATGAAAGAAGGTACAGTTGTCGAATGGAAAAAAAATGTGGGGGATTCTGTAAAAAAAGGAGATGTCGTTGTCATCATCAGTTCAGAAAAAATCGAGATGGAAGTGGAAGCACCCCAAGACGGGATCCTGCTGGACATCGTCGTTCCGAACGGTGAAGTCGTTTCGGTCGGAACGGTAATCGGCTACATAGGCATGCCGGGAGAAAAAGTGGGCGATGGAGAGAAAAATAAAACACCTCTTGCTAATAAGGGACAAGTTGCGGCAGTAGCCGAATCGGCCCAATCGGTTGCAACTCCGGAATCACCTGTTAAGAAAAGGAAAGTAAAAATCACTCCCATCGCTCGTAAAATGGCAGAGGCAGCCGGTCTGGATATTGAAAAATTAGTCGGTACGGGTCCACAGGGGCGCATTACAAAAGAAGATGTAGAGAAAGCGATCGCTAATCAAGCACTTCTTTCCTCGATGTCTTCTCAGGAACAACCCATCTCACGTGAAAAGGAGAGTGCTAGAGTAGATATTGCACAGAAAATTGCGGAGGATAACGCTTCAGTAGAGCGTAAAGTTGTCAGCGGAATGAGAAAAGTGATTGCCACGCGCATGCATGAAAGCTTGCAACAGAGTGCTCAGCTTTCTATGACCATGACTGTAGATGTGACTGATCTACTCTTGTTAAAGAAACAAATAGCTGAGGATGTACTGAGCCGTTACGAACTGAAGCTGACAGTTACCGATTTTATTGCCCGTGCTGTTGTATTAGCTCTGCTGCAACATAAACAAATGAACAGCGCATGGATAGGTGACAGCATTCATACTTATTCCCATGTGCATCTAGGAATAGCAGTAGCCCTTGATAAAGGGTTGGTGGTTCCTGTGATCCGCCATGCTGAACGTCGTACCCTCATCGAATTGGCGAAAGAGATTACAAGCTATTTCAAAAACATGATCTGCCAATGTAAAATGGAAGTATGAGTACGAGACATGAGCTGACAGACGAACAATGGGCTGTGATTGAACCTCTTCTTCCCAAACCCAAACCGGGACCCGGACGTCCGCCCGCAGATCCGAGAAAAACCCTGAACGGAATTCTCTACGTCTTGAAAACCGGTTGTACTTGGGCGGACATGCCCCGACAATATGGTTCTCCCACCACCTGTTGGCGGCGATTGAAACAATGGTCGGAAGACGGAACATGGGAGCGGATTTGGCGCGCGCTGTTAAGTCGAATGGATGCGGAAGAGA